>CAZZDN010000169.1:0-1663 GCA_964652655.1 uncultured Methylotenera sp. | reverse complement strand
GGTTCAACAGGTGGTTTGTTCGGCTGGATCAAAAAATTATTTAGCTAATCACTAACTAGTTTTAGTAAAAAACCCCAGCCTTAAAACTGGGGTTTTTTTATTTTTGACTTTAAAATCATCATGTAGCTATGTGTTCCAACCTAGTAATGGGTTAAAATGCTGGCTAACAACATAAAACATTAGACTTATGCGTAACGCCACTATTACTAGAAACACCTTAGAAACCCAAATTACTGTGAGCATCAACTTAGATGGCACAGGTATTTCTAAATTTAACACCGGCTTAGGCTTCTTGGATCATATGCTTGACCAAATCGCGCGTCATGGCATGATGGATATTGAAGTGAATGCTAAGGGTGATTTGCATATTGATGCCCATCACACTGTTGAGGATATTGGTATTACGCTAGGTCAAGCCTTTGCACAAGCAGTGGGTGATAAAAAAGGTATTCGTCGTTACGGCCATGCCTACGTGCCTTTAGATGAGGCATTGTCACGTGTTGTGCTAGATATTTCTGGACGTCCAGGCTTGGAGTTCGGTTGTACTTTTACGCGTGCAGCCATTGGCAGCTTTGATGTGGATTTAATCCATGAGTTTTTCCAAGGATTTGTGAATCATGCGAATGTCACTTTGCATATTGATAATTTAAAAGGCCACAATGCACACCATCAGGCTGAAACTATATTTAAAGCCTTTGGCCGCGCATTGCGCGTGGCGGTAGAGATGGATGCGCGTATGGCAGGTATTATGCCATCGACCAAAGGTAGCTTGTAAGCCTGCCCAAGCTATCCTTGAAAAGTGACATTTAGCAACATTTAAAATATGAGCACAATTGATATTGCAGTGGTTGATTATGGCATGGGCAACTTACGCTCAGTGTCTAAAGCATTGGAGCATGTCGCCGCTACAAAAAATGTAGTGGTGACCAGTCGCCCTGAAGACGTAGTAAAAGCTTCACGCGTTGTATTCCCGGGGCAAGGTGCGATGCCTGATTGTATCCGTGAATTAGATGCGCGTGGCTTGCGCAGTGCTGTGCTGGAAGCTGCACAAAGTAAACCATTTTTAGGTATCTGCATTGGTTTGCAGATGCTATTCGATCGCTCAGAAGAAGGTGACGCTGCTGGCCTGGGGTTATTCCAAGGTAACGTAAAACGTTTTGCACAGACTGAAATGTTTGACAGCCAAGGCGAAAAACTAAAAGTACCGCACATGGGTTGGAATCAGGTGTATCAGCGCAAACATGCAGAATCTAAAGCGCATGCGCTCTGGCAAGGCATAGAGGATGGTGCCAGATTTTATTATGTGCATAGTTATTATGTGCAGCCTTCAGATGAAGCAATCATTGAAGGCTATAGTGACTATCCTAAACGTTTTACTTGTGCTATCGCTAAGGATAACTTGTTCGCAGTTCAGTTTCATCCAGAAAAAAGTGCAAATGCTGGCTTGCAATTATTGAGCAATTTCGTCAATTGGTCGCCGGCTTAAGTTAGCGTTAACTATAACTAGCTGTTCCCTTTTTAACTTTTCGTATATAAATTTAACTCTTACTATGTTAATTATCCCAGCAATTGATTTAAAAGATGGTCACTGCGTCAGACTTAAGCAAGGTTTGATGGAAGAGTCGACCGTGTTCTCAGAAGACCCAGGTGCAATGGCTAGGCA
>CAZZDN010000168.1:0-1677 GCA_964652655.1 uncultured Methylotenera sp. | reverse complement strand
AATCAACCACGCGGATGATGCACACTATGCAACTGCTTCAACCGCTCCCTTGCCACATAGGTATAAATTTGCGTCGTCGAAATATCAGAATGTCCAAGCAACATTTGCACTACTCTTAAATCCGCACCATGATTAAGCAAATGCGTAGCAAACGCATGACGCAACACATGAGGCGACATATGCTTGTGTATTCCCGCGACCAGCGCATAACGCTTAATCATGTACCAAAATGCTTGGCGCGTCATCGCATCCCCTCGATTTGTGACAAACAATGCGTCACACAAGCGATTCTGCATAATCTCACGCCTCGCCTCTTTTAAATAACGTGAAATCCACTCTATAGCATTCTCGCCCATGGGGACTAGACGCGTTTTACTCCCCTTACCTGTGACACGCACCACACTATCACTCAGACTCACTTCTGTTGTTTTAATAGAAACCAACTCCGATACACGCAAACCACAAGCATAAAGCAACTCCAACATAGCTTTATCTCGCATGCCGGCAGGTTCATTAACATTGGGTGCATTAAGTAAGGCTTCGACCTCTTCTTCATTCAAGCTTTTAGGTAGGCTACGTGGTAATTTGGGGGACTCTATCTGAACCGTTGGGTCAACAGCAATCAAAGCTTCACGTAAACAATACCGATAAAAACGACGCAAGCTGGCAATTAATCGACTGATACTGCGTGGTTTACTCAGCGGGAATTTAACTGCAAGATATTCTTGAACATCTGCCTTATCAACACCCAACAATTGCTTATTTTGTGTCATTAGCCAAGTCGCAAATGCAGTCAGGTCTAACCGATAGCTTTCTAATGTGTTTTTAGATAAGCCATCTTCCAGCCAAAGATGATCTATAAAAACATCGATATGCGAAGAATCAATTGATGACAGTAAACGCTCACTCATCTCGTATACCCACCATCATTATTTAACTCATGCTGTAATAACCACTGCTTAATCAGCAAGCCATTACGAGCACCTTGCATAAATCCACCGAGGCCATTTTTAGCTACCACACGATGGCATGGAATCACTAAGGGCAAGCGATTAGCACCGCAAGCGTTAGCAACAGCACGTGGCCCAGAGCCTAGCGCCAAAGCAAGCTGACTATAAGTTCGGGTTTGCCCACGTGGAATAGCAGCGATAGCCTGCCATACTTTCTGCTGAAAGGCTGTACCACTCTGATGGGCAGGGACGCTGAACACGGTAGCGGGCTGTTTTAAATACTGCATCACCTGCTTAGCCGCTAGATTTATCAATGAATTTGAGGAAATAGATTCTAGCGCGATATCACACTGTGACGAGAACACCAGTGTAGTGTCCGGCAATGCCAATAGCTCAATCAACAGCTGGCTCTCATGGACACCAACACGCACTCCACCAAAAGGTGCACGAATCAAAGCAGCATCAGACAAGGCTTGGCAGTTAGCATTCATCACGCCATATTAAACCAAAGCCAACAGAAACCAAAGTTGGCTTCACCAAAAGAAAACTGCAAGTAAAACCAAAAGCTACCATAACAAAAAACCCCAATGATTTTCATCAGTTGGGGTTTTTAAGTGTATCACGCTAAAACTTAAGTATTACGCTTTTTCTACTGGCGCCATTACTTCTTTGTCACGTGCTACTAATTTCTCTTTAATACGTGCTGACTTACCTGAACGCTCACGTA
>CAZZDN010000167.1:0-1822 GCA_964652655.1 uncultured Methylotenera sp. | reverse complement strand
ATTAGGCGCACTAACCCTTCGTGATTATAGATATCCCGATGGTGCATTTCTCCTCAATTTGCATTTTTGGGAAACGGGCAGTACTTTGACGTGTTTCTTGCCGAGCTTTTACCACCATATCAAACCGCTGCTTATTGCCGCAACCACGCTGTTTTGTTTAGCTTTTAGCTTACCCAGTGATGCTGATGATCAGTTTAATCCAACGATTAAAATCTTTGTCACGGTAGATTGGGAAGGCTGGTCGCTCGATGATGAAAACATTGAGGCGATGCAGGCGTTTCGTCGCCAATATCCATATATCCCGCTCATGCAGTTACTTAACCCAGTTTATTTGTTGCGTCCCAATATAGATGTGGCTGTGGAAGCTGAGAAAATACGCGCCACCTTTTTGCCGTCAGATGCCATGGGTTTGCATGTCCATGGCTGGAAGTCTTTACTGGATGCTTGTGACGTACCTTTTCAAGAAGCGCCGTCATTTGCAGGTGGGAGCGATGACTGCACAGCGGGTGATTGTGGGTATGCAGTGAGTCTAGAGTACGCATACTCAGCAGATGATTTAACCAAATTAATTGCATGCAGTGCTAACTTATTAGAAGCGCAGGGGTTTGCGCGTCCGCGATATTTTCGGGCTGGCGGTTGGCAATTAGGCCAAAAGCTCGCAGGTGCGCTAGAGGCAAACCAATTTGTGTTGGATAGCTCGCGGACTGATGCACGCCTACTAACCACCAAGTGGGCAGAAAATAGCGGGTTGGTCAAAATGGTGAAGGCATTGCATCCAGAAGCTTCAGTCTTAGATCAACCTTACCCACTGACAGCAAATGTCATGGAGTATCCCAATAACGGTAGTTTGGCCGACTACACTGATACGCAGCAACTCGTGGCGATTTTTAATACACTGGTCGAACATGACAAGCGGGTACTAGTGCTGGGCTTTCATCAAGAAACAGCCTTTATTTATTTGAAGCATCTGCAAGAGGCCATTCCCCTATTTGAGAAGATTGCGCAAGAAAGAGGCTTATCGATTCGTTGGGTGAGTCATTAAAAAACGCTTACTTTGGCACCTGCCATAAATACCAGCTTGCTACTGTGCGGTAAGGGCTCCATGCTCGTGCAATTTCTGCCATTTCTTTGCGTTTTGGCGCAGTTTCCAGCTTTTTAAGGCGTTTGTAGCCTTCAAGGATACCAAAGTCATCTGCCGGTAAAACATCCATGCGCGCTAAAGTAAACATCAGCATCATCTCCACAGTCCATTGACCAATGCCCTTAATCGTCGTGATTTGTTGAATTAAGGTTTCATTGCTCATGTTCTCAGCGATCACTTGTGACGGGACCAATCCGCTGATCGCTGCCTTGGCAATACCGTAAAGCGTCTCTATTTTTCTGCCAGAAAACCCTACTGCACGTAAATCATCAAACGATGTGGCAATTAAATGCTGTGGCGCGGGGAAGTGCCCATAATGATTCAATAGTTTTTTGAGTATCGCATCGCCAGCTTTGGTGCTTAATTGTTGGTAGGCTACCGCACGAACCAGTGCCTCATAAGGATCGCGCTCGCTTTTTGTTGTAAGCTTGCATGCACCAACATGGTCAATTAGTTGTGACCAATCGTTGTCGATTCCGCGTAAAAAGTCTTCTGCAGCTTGATATGGCGAGTTCATCTGGTCTTGATCAGTATTTTTAGCATTCAATAATAGAGTGTGTTGTGACAGGGTTTGATTTTGTCTTTAGCTATTCATATTAGTGCATGGATTGTAAACAATTGTTAACTTTGTAGGCACCCTCAACTGTCGTCATAGGTTGTCCGCTATTATGCTCAAAAAAT
>CAZZDN010000166.1:0-1849 GCA_964652655.1 uncultured Methylotenera sp. | reverse complement strand
TGATGCTGCATTCGCGCGCAAAAGAGGGATGAACTTTTTGATGAAATGGGTCTTCGGTTTAATCAGTAGCAAAATCATCCGACTTGCCAAAAAACGCAACATTCAATACGCCTTCATGTTTGTACACCCAGATGGCAAGCAACTCTCAAAAATTGCCAAGCTAATAGATGACGGACATATCAAACCAGTCATTGATCAAGTGTTTTCATTTGACCAAACATTGGATGCGCTCGCCTACCTAGAGGCGGGGCGCGCCAAGGGAAAAGTGGTCGTTCGGTTAATTTAAAAGCAGGCTCACATCATTTTTTAACTTATATAAAGGAAATATCACATGAAGAATAAAGTCGCACTCGTTACAGGCGCTTCATCAGGAATCGGGCAAGCCATCGCAGAGTTGCTATCTCGGTCTGGCTATACCGTATACGGTACTAGTCGGAAAGGAAGCACATCTGAGCAACGCAGTTACAAGATGATCGCACTGGATGTCAATAACGAAGAGTCTACACAGGCAGCCATTAAAGAGGTGATTCAGGCAGAAGGTCGAATTGATGTTGTCGTGAATAACGCTGGTTTTGGGGTCGAAGCAGGTGGCGCGGAAGAAAGTTCGATTGCGCAAATGCAGCAAATGTTTGATACCAATTTCTTTGGTGTCGTACGTGTCATTCAAGCCGTGTTGCCCTACATGCGCAAACAAAAACAGGGGCGAATTATTAACATCAGCTCTATGCTTGGCTTATTACCCGCACCCTATATGGCGACTTACTCAGCCACCAAGCACGCCATAGAAGGCTACTCTGAATCATTAGATCATGAGCTACGAACCAGAGGGATACGTGTGACTGTGATTGAACCTGCCTATACCAAGACCAACTTTGAAGCCAATGCACCAGCGCTAGACAGAAAGATCGAGGAATATGCGGTCGCCAGAAAAGCATTGGCCAAGTTAATGAAAACCGCGATCGAAGGCGGGGATGATCCAATGGTCGTTGCGAAAGTGGTACTCAAAGCGGCAAATGCTAAAAATCCTAAAATTCGTTATCCAGCCGGGAAGCTCGCTTGTCAATTAAACTTTTTAAGGAAGTTTACGCCAGCTGTGATGATGGATAAAGGCATTCGCCAGGAAATGAAATTAGATAAGCTAGATCAGTTGGCCCAATAATACCAAGGACTCATGATGCATTTATCCTTCTATCCCCTCGCTGTTGTCACTGCTGGCCTTTTTTCCTTGCTTGCCATCCTCTGGATGTTTGCTCCTGCCGCATTTCTGACGGCATGGGGAGTGAAAGATTCAGCTGAGGCAAGGTTGATTGGCAGACGCGTAGCACCACTATATGCGGGTGTGGCCGCCATGTTTTTTATCGCCAGAAACGCAGCGCCATCCATGCCTCGGACGGCGCTGGTCTATGGTCTAATCAGCATCTGCCTAATACTCGCAAGTTTAGGCTGTTATGAATTGCTTGCAGGCAGAGCACGCAAAGGCATTCTAGCTGCTGTGTTGATAGAGTTGGCATTAAGCCTGCTCTTTATGCAAATAACTTAATCGGTGAAAGGTGCGCTATATTACGTTTGATGTGCTGGTTGAATCAAAAACCGTGAGAAAAACTAGTGGGTGATGCGTCATCCAGCAAACCAACCAATTTTAATCGTGTAATTTATTGATTCAGAATAAGTGGATACTTTAATTCCGAGAAAGTATCAAAGCAATGTTATTTTCCATGAGAAAAGGGCCTCTAAAAACTAATTTAGAGGCCCTTTAAAATTACGTATTAATTAACGCGAAATACGGTGCTTAAGATTAAGCAAAGTTAGCAGATGCGAAATCCCAGTTTGCTAAAGACGCTAAAAATAC
>CAZZDN010000165.1:0-2031 GCA_964652655.1 uncultured Methylotenera sp. | reverse complement strand
AACGCATAGGCGGTGTTGTCTCGTCCAAACCTAATAAGTTTGGTTTAGGGCCGATAAACGTAATCAGCGACATCACCAACTCTTCACGAATCGGGTCGATAGGTGGGTTAGTCACTTGTGCAAATAATTGCTTGAAGTAGTTATACAAGACTTTTGGTTTCGCTGACAACACTGGCAATGCAGCGTCGTTACCCATAGAGCCTGAACCCTCTTCGCCATTCTGAATCATTGGCTGTAAGATAAATTTGATATCTTCTTGTGTGTAGCCAAATGCTTGCTGAGTATCTAATAGGTCCGCAGCCAACTCCAGCTCACCTTGCACTTTTGGCATATCGCTTAAGAAGTAGCGTGATTTTTCAATCCATTGCTTGTAAGGCTTAGCAGTCGCCAACTCTTTTTTCACTTCTGCGTCATCGATGATACGGCCTTGCTCCATGTCGATTAACAACATTTTGCCTGGCTGCAAACGCCATTTTTTAACGATTTTTTCTTGTGGGAAGGTCAACACGCCCATTTCAGACGCCATCATTACGATGTCATCATCTGTGACCAAGTAACGTGCTGGACGTAGACCGTTACGGTCTAAGGTTGCACCCACCATACGACCATCGGTAAACGCGACTGCGGCTGGACCATCCCATGGCTCCATCAACGCAGCATGGTATTCGTAGAAAGCACGACGCTCTTCATCCATTAATGGATTACCTGACCATGCTTCTGGAATCAACATCATCATGGCGTGTGGCAAGCTGTAGCCGCCAGCAACCAACAACTCTAGACAGTTATCGAAACAAGCAGAGTCAGATTGGCCTTCGGCGATTAATGGCCATAGTTTTTCTAGGTCTTCGCCAATCACGGTAGAGCGCATCGCTTCGTGACGTGCCGCCATCCAGTTCACGTTACCTTGTACGGTATTGATCTCGCCATTGTGCGCAATCATGCGGAACGGATGTGCTAAATCCCAAGCTGGGAAAGTGTTGGTGGAGAAACGTTGGTGGACTAATGCTAAAGCAGAAACAACGCTTTCATCGTTAAGGTCTTGGTAGTAGATGCCAACTTCGTTCGCTAGCAACATCCCTTTGTACACGATAGTACGTGATGACAATGAAGGCATGTAGAAGGCGGCATTGTCGGTTAACTCAAGTGCACGTACCGCATGCTCGATACGTTTACGAATCACGAACAATTTACGCTCGAATACGTTTTGGTCTGTGCCGCTAGTTGCGATGAATACCTGACGCATGGTCGGCTCTACATCGCGTGCAGCTTGTGCGATATTGCTGTTATCGACAGGCACATCGCGCCAGCCCAGCAAGATTTGATTTTCTTCCGCAATGATTTTTGTGAATAGCGCTTCACAGGCAGCACGATTGCTAGCCGTTTGCGGCAAGAATACATTACCCACCGCATATTGACCGGCCGCAGGTAGCTCAAAACCAAGCTTCGCAGCTTCTTTGCGCATGAAAGCATCCGGCATTTGCATCAGCAAGCCAGCACCGTCACCCAATTTAGGGTCATAGCCGGTAGCGCCACGGTGGGTTAGGTTGGTTAAAAGCTCCAAGCCCTTTTGCACAATGTCGTGACTTTTCTTACCTTTTATATGTGCCACGAAACCTACGCCACAAGCATCACGCTCGTTAGAAGGCCTGTATAAACCTTGCTTTGCTGGTCGCCCTGCGTACAAATCAGGATTAACTGCAACTGCATCATCTTGTGCAGCCAGTGCGTTTTCAGAACCAATTTGCTTACTTAAATCTGTTGCCATATTATCTAATCACAAAACATTTAGCGGAACCTTCAAGTTTACCGCTAAATGTCTGTGAGTTCAATAAGATAGGACTGAAAGATAAATATTTTTTTATCAGCAAGCGAAAAACAACTGAAATGAAATGAACGCTGCCCTGTTCAGCAAATCGAGTGTCATTAACCCCAGCTTAGTTGAGGAGTGCAAATGGCCATGCCACCTGACTTAAATCAATCAACCCAATCTAACAAAACATAATAAAACTTAAGCGCCAAGATTATTTTTAA
>CAZZDN010000164.1:0-2203 GCA_964652655.1 uncultured Methylotenera sp. | reverse complement strand
GTATTTAACATGGAGTTAAGCGACAAACCATGAGTCAATCTTCTATGATTCTTCCGCCAGCAATGCTTGGTATGTTAGGTGGCGGTCAATTAGGCCGTTTTTTTGTGATTGCAGCCCATGAAATGGGTTACAAGGTAACGGTACTCGACCCTGATCAAAATAGCCCAGCTGGCAAAATTGCAGATGTGCATATTTGTGCCAAGTATGATGATGCCGCTGCTTTAAAACAGATGGCGGAAACTTGCCAGTCAATTACGACTGAGTTTGAAAACGTGCCTGCTGCAACTTTAAAAACGTTGGCGCAATCTGTGCCGGTTCGCCCATCAGCTGAATCGGTTGCCATTGCTCAGCACCGCGTGAGTGAGAAAAATTTCCTGAAAGAATCCGGTTTACCCGTGGCACCTTATGCCGTCATTGCTGCTGAGGCAGACTTGCCTGCGGATGATAGTGAGATTTATCCTGCCATCCTTAAAGTCGCTCGATTTGGCTATGACGGTAAGGGACAGGCGCGAGTGGCTAACCTGAGCGAGGCAAAAGCAGCTTTTGCCGCATTCTCTAGAGAAGAGTGCGTTTTAGAGAAAATGCTCAAGCTAGATTATGAAGTTTCTGTTGTGTTGGCGCGTGATGTAAACGGCCATGTTGCGACCTTTCCGACAGCTGAAAATAGCCATCTGAATGGTATTTTAGATGTGTCTATTGTGCCAGCACGTGGAAGTGATGCAGTGAATCATCAAGCCCAGAAGTTAGCAATCAGTGTAGCTGAGAAGCTTCAATATACAGGTGTATTGGGCGTAGAGTTTTTTGTTTGTGATGGCGAATTACTCGTCAATGAAATAGCACCGCGTCCACATAACTCAGGTCATTACACTTTAGATGCTTGTATTACCAACCAGTTTGAGCAGCAGGTGCGCGTGATGACAGGCTTGCCTTTAGGTAGCGCTCGTCAGCATAGTCCTGCTGTGATGGTGAATTTGCTTGGTGATATTTGGCCTAATGATGCGCAACAGTCTGAGCCAGAATGGCAATTGGCATTGGGCGTGCCTAACCTTAAAATGCATTTATATGGTAAAGCTGAAGCGCGACTAGGTAGAAAAATGGGGCATTTTACTGTGCTGAATACAAGTCGTGATGATGCAATTAAATTGGCGATGCAGGTGCGTACCGAACTTAAAATCGGCGAGTAAGTATCGAGGGGTGTTGGAGAGGCCTAGTCATCATGATGACAGGGCCTTTTTATTTGTGTCTTTGATATTTGTTTTATCATTTTTATGAGAATTTGGTACTATTTGCGTGCCAATGACTTACAAAAACAAATAGGGAGACAATATGGCTATACTGAATACCAATATAGGTCAGTCACAAACTGGTGTGATTAGTGTAATTAAATACATCGCCATATTCATCGCGGCGCTCATTGTGATTTCCTGGCTGAACCCGTTTGTCGTGATTAATGCCGGTCATCGTGGTGTGATTACGACCTTTGGTAAGGTGAATCCTCATGTACTGGAAGAGGGGTTGCATTTCCGTATACCTGTTATGCAGCAAGTCACTGAGATCAATGTGCAGATACAAAAAGGTGAGGGTGATGGCGATGCTGCATCGCGCGACCTGCAACAGGTGCATGCCAAAATTGCATTGAACTACCACTTAATTCCAGACCGTGTGGCAGAAACCTATCAGGCGATTGGTGATTTGAACTCTGTGGGTGATCGCATTATTATCCCGGCGGTTCAAGAAGCGACCAAGGCCACAACCGCTAAGTACACAGCGGAGGAGTTAATCAGTAAACGACCAGAGGTGCGTGACCAAATTAGCCAATTTATGCGTGACAGGCTATTGCGTCACGGTATTCAGATTGATGAATTCAGTATTGTAAACTTTCGATTCTCAGAAAGCTTTAACCAAGCGATTGAGGCCAAGACGACAGCTGAGCAATTGAAGTTAAAAGCTGAACGTGATTTGGAGCGTATCCGAGTGGAAGCAGAACAAAAGATTGCATCCGCTAAGGCTGAGGCTGAAGCTCTGCGCTTGCAGAAGCAAGAAATTACGACGGATCTGTTGAAGTTGCGCGAGATTGAAAATCAGCGTGTAGCGTTAGAGAAGTGGGATGGTCGTTTGCCACAGGTCACGGGTGGGTCTGTGCCGCTAATTAATATTAAGTGATGTGTACGTGGAAACTTAAATAAACAGCAGAGCTAATTAA
>CAZZDN010000163.1:0-2274 GCA_964652655.1 uncultured Methylotenera sp. | reverse complement strand
TACCATCGCTTTCTCACAAAGTATGCTCTGGCCAACATTAGATGACGACCGTGCGGAAGGCTGTATCCGTGATAAAGCCCATGCTTACTCACAAGATGGTGGCTTAGCGGTGCTTTACGGCAATATTGCTTTAGATGGCTGTATTGTGAAAACTGCGGGTGTGGACGATAGCATTTTGAAATTTACTGGTCGTGCGCGTATTTTTGAGAGCCAAGACTCTGCTGTAGAGGCGATTTTGGCTGATAAAATCGTGGCGGGTGATGTGGTGGTGATTCGTTACGAAGGCCCACGTGGTGGCCCAGGCATGCAAGAAATGTTGTACCCAACCTCTTACTTAAAATCTAAAGGTTTGGGCAAAGCTTGTGCATTACTGACTGATGGACGCTTCTCAGGCGGTACCTCTGGTTTGAGTATTGGCCATGCTTCACCAGAAGCGGCAGAAGGTGGCGCGATTGGCTTGGTGCAAGAAAACGACACGATTGAAATTGATATTCCTAACCGTACGATTCATCTGGCGATTAGCGATGAAGAGATGGCACACCGTCGTGCAAAAATGGAAGACAAAGGCAAAGATGCTTGGAAACCGGTTAACCGTGAAAGAGCGGTATCACCGGCATTGCGTGCCTATGCCGCAATGAGTACCAGTGCTGCACGTGGTGCAGTGCGTGATGTTTCTCAGATTGAGAAGTAATTTATTTAGATTAAATCACTTTCACTTAATCATGCTGAAAGTGATCTATTCATTTAAGGTAATGTATGACATTAGATTCACTAGAAGACCATATCTTTAGAAAGAAAGACGGCCAAGGCTACTCAACGTTGCATCCGCATTTGACCGTCACTGAAGACGATGCGGGCCTACAATATCTAGAAATAGACAACCCATTAGCCACCGCTAAAATCGCGTTGCAAGGCGGCCATGTCATGCAATGGCAACCAAAAGCAGAAAAACAGCCAGTGCTATGGCTTTCTGACCATGCGCGTTATGTGAAAGGTCGCTCTATTCGTGGTGGCGTACCCATTTGCTGGCCTTGGTTTGGTGCGCATCCTACCGATAGCACGCTATGCCCACACGGTTTTGCTAGAGTGATTCCATGGCAGTTAGTGGATGTAGACTCAACAGAAACTGGCGCAACGCGTGTTGTGTTGCAAATGATAGAAACGCCAGAGGCGAAAAGACAACTTTCTTACTCTTACGTGCTCACGATGATGGTGACGATTGGTAAACGTTTGAAGATTGACCTTGCGACGACCAATAAATCTGACCATCCATTCCTGATTGGTGAGGCATTCCACACTTATCTTAATGTAAGCGATGTGGGTAATATCCGTGTGACAGGTTTGCAAGATTGTCTATATGCAGACAAGTTACGCCAGTACCGCCGTTATGTAGAGCACAATGTATTGAAGTTTGATGGTGAGTTTGACCGCGTTTACCTAGATCATAATTCAGATTGTCTAGTGCATGATCCAATCTATAACCGATTGATACGCGTCAGTAAATCTGGCAGTGATACGACTGTCGTCTGGAGCCCGGGCGCTGAAAAAGCCCATGCAATGGGTGATATGGGGGATGCTGACGAATGGCGTAAAACGATTTGTGTAGAAACTGCTAATGCACTAGAAAACTCGGTAGTGATTAGCCCAAATAGAACCCATACGATGTCTGTAGAGTACAGCGTAGAGGCTTTGTAATAACACGTTAATTTAATTTTTTTGCTGTCAACGCAACCTAGATGAGGCGCGTTAAGTCATACCTAAGTATTGCAAATAGGTTTTAATTTGTTGAGTTGGGTGACTTGTGATTTATTAGCGATTCATTTGATTTAACACACTTGTCATAAACTAAATTCTGAGTATGATAAGCGGGTTGTAAAATTTATAACTACTATTAAGCGTTAATTCAAGGAGATAGCATGAAAGCTTTATTATTAACAATCGCTACTGCTGGTTCTATGTTGCTTACTGCGCAAGCAGGTGCTGCGGTAGATGCAAAAGCTGCTGAAGCTTTAGCACAAAAAAGTGGCTGTTTAGCATGTCATACAGTAGAGAAAAAAGTATTAGGCCCAGCTTATAAAGATGTTGCGGCTAAATACAAAGGCGACAAAACAGCTGAAGCTAAGCTGATTGAAAAAGTTAAAAAAGGTGGTAGTGGCGTTTGGGGCCCTATGCCAATGCCAGCAATGGGTGGTCAAGTTAAAGATGCTGACATCAAAACAATCGTTGAATGGGTATTGTCACTGTAATCCAGTGCTTCTCTCATGTGTCATCAAA
>CAZZDN010000162.1:0-2410 GCA_964652655.1 uncultured Methylotenera sp. | reverse complement strand
CTTTTCTTATCGATAACTTAAACCAACTTTAACAAGACCAAGTTATCGCGATGTATCAATTCAGACTCATCGACATAACCCAATATTGACTCTATTTGCTGACTCGGCTTACGCATTATTCTTGCAGTCTCACTTGCAGAGTAATTCACCAAGCCACGTGCAATTTCGTGACCATTCGTATCAACACAGGCCACCACATCACCACGCTCAAAGTACCCCTCAACCGCAGTCACTCCAATCGGTAGAAGACTTTTACCTTCAGCCTCCAGCACACGCACAGCACCAGCATCCAATATCAATTTTCCAGTAGTGCGCAAATGATCAGCCAACCATTGTTTACGCGCAGCGATTTTCATTTGCGTTGCTTCAAGATGCGTGCCGATTACCTCGCCCGCGCTCAATCGCACCAATACGTTAGGTTCACGACCAGAGGCAATCACCGTATGCGCGCCACTACGGGCCGCACGCTTAGCTGCCAAGATCTTGGTCAACATGCCGCCAGTACCTACACTACTGCCAGCACCGCCAGCCATCTGCTCCAGTGCTAGATCACCCGCCGTTGCATGCTGCACAAATTGTGCATCAGGATCTTTACGTGGGTCAGCCGAATACAAACCTTGCTGATCAGTCAAAATCACCAAGGTATCAGCTTCAATCAAATTGGCAACCAATGAACCTAAAGTATCATTATCTCCAAACTTAATCTCATCAGTAACTACCGTGTCATTTTCATTAATAATCGGAATTACTTTTAAATCTAATAAAGTGCGCAACGTAGTCCGCGCATTCAGGTAACGCTTTCTATCAGCCAAGTCATCATGCGTGAGCAGTACCTGGGCAGTATGCAACTGGTGCTGACTAAAGCAGCGCTCATACATTTGCACCAAACCCATTTGCCCAACCGCCGCAGCAGCTTGCAACTCATTGACGGCTACCGGACGTTTTTTCCAACCTAAACGCTGCATCCCCTCGGCCACAGCGCCGCTTGAAACCAGAATCACTTGTTTTCCCTGCTGTACCAGCGCTGCTATTTGCGCAGCCCACTCAGCAATCGCAACTTGATCAAGACCATTGCCATTATTAGTGACCAGGCTGGAACCCACCTTCACTACAATAACTTTTGCATCTAGTAATAGAGACTTAAATTCAGACGACTTCATTCCCAGTTTCTTTATCAACAACAGCATTGGTAGGCGACTCTTCTTTGATATCTGCGGCCTCTTGCATATGCTGTCTATTCTCTTCGATATGCTGCATGATGGCATAAGTTAACTCTTTGCAACCAATACCGCTAATAGCAGAAATTGCAAACACACGACCATCCCAGCCATAAGCCTTCACAAAATCCTCAATCACCTGCTTCGATTCTGGCAACATATCGATTTTATTTAATACTAACCAGCGAGGCTTATTGTACAAGGCTTCATCATACTTTCTTAGCTCTTCTACAATCGCTTTTGCCTCATGCACAGGATCAATAGCTTCATCAAACGGCGCAACATCAACCAGATGTAACAACAAAGAAGTGCGGGCTAAGTGACGTAAGAACTGATGCCCTAAACCAGCACCTTCAGCAGCACCTTCAATAATCCCAGGAATATCTGCAATCACAAAGCTACGCTCTGCATCAACACGCACAACGCCTAAATTAGGGTGCAACGTCGTGAATGGATAATCAGCAACCTTCGGTTTAGCTGCTGACACAGCGCGTATAAATGTAGATTTACCTGCATTAGGCATGCCTAACAAACCTACATCAGCCAGAACTTTAAGCTCTAAATAAAGCTCCAATTCTTCACCGGGCTCACCTTTGGTACATTGTCGTGGGGCGCGGTTCATACTCGATTTGAAGTGTACATTACCTAAGCCACCGTTACCGCCTTTGGCCATCATTGCGCGCTGCCCATGTTCGCTTAAATCCACCAGCATTTGACCGCTGGACTTATCCGAAACCACGGTGCCTACAGGCACACGCAACACCATGTCATCACCTTTAGCGCCATAACACTCTGCACTGCGCCCATTCTCGCCACGTTGCGCGCGGAAGCTACGAGTATAACGATAATCGACTAGCGTATTGATGTTACGGTCAGCTTCTATGATGATAGAGCCACCGCGACCACCATCACCACCACTGGGGCCACCCATTGGCTCATATTTTTCGCGACGAAACGTAGCGACGCCGTTACCGCCGTCACCCGCATAGATTTTAATAGTAGCTTCGTCAATAAATTTCATAATACCCAGACTGTATCATCAGTTCATGTAATTATCGCGCAAGATTCTGTTTTGTAGGAGATTTTCGTAAAAGTAGCAATTGACTACTCATGACAAAATACTATCCAACAACAAACTAGCAAGAACGCACGAATTGAAAAAACATTCTGCCAGCGCGTACCAAATAAAAAAG
>CAZZDN010000161.1:0-2511 GCA_964652655.1 uncultured Methylotenera sp. | reverse complement strand
GGCCATATCACTATTTCGCGTGCGGCACGTCAGGCAGATTTTCCTGCGCAGTTTCAGTTAATTGCCGCCATGAACCCTTGCCCTTGTGGTTATCTAGGGCATTTTAATAATAAATGCCGTTGCACACCTGATCAGGTGACGCGTTATAAAGGCAAAATTTCTGGGCCACTATTAGATCGTATCGATTTACATATAGAAGTGGCAGCATTAAAAGAGGATGAACTGACGAAAGCAGCGAATGCTGAAAGCAGTGAGGTTATTCGTAGCAGAGTTGAAAAAGCGCGTGATGTTCAACTGCAAAGGCAGGGCAAGGCCAATTTTGCGCTAGGCACAGCTGAAATAGAGAAATATTGTCAGCCTGATGAGAGGGGATCTGCCTTAATCAAAACAGCGATATCGCGTCTTAATTTATCCGCACGTGCTTATCATCGCATTTTAAAAGTGGCGCGTAGTATTGCTGATTTGGCAGGTAACGCCCATATTAAGTCAGCACATATCGCGGAGGCCGTGCAATATAGGCGTGGCGACGCATAAACCTAGATGTGCTTCGGTCTGAGTAATCGTGCTAGATACTACAGAACTAGATACAGCAACCTGATACTTGCATGATAAAATTGAGAAAATTTTAACGACTGATTTTCATGACTCAATTGACCATATCTCCGATAGAAACCCAATTACGTAATTTGCTTGCGCAACGCATCCTGATTTTAGATGGTGCGATGGGAACCATGATTCAGCAATATAAGCTGACAGAAGCAGACTATCGTGGTGAGCGTTTTGCCGATTTCAAAGCACCTGCTGGGGAGCGTGAGTTATTTGTAAAAGGTAATAATGAGTTACTGACTTTAACCCAGCCTGCGGTGATTCAAGAAATTCACGAGAAATACCTTGCTGCGGGTGCTGATATCATCGAAACCAACACATTTGGTGCGACAGCCGTTGCGCAAGACGACTACCATATGGCGCATCTAGTGTACGAAATGAACGTAGAGGCAGCTAAGCTAGCAAAAGCGGCTTGCGCTAAATACAGCACACCCGATAAGCCGCGTTTTGTAGCTGGCGCATTAGGCCCTACCCCTAAAACTGCCTCTATCTCGCCAGATGTGAACGACCCCGCCGCACGTAACGTGAATTTTGATCAGTTGGTGAATGCTTACTTAGAGCAAACACGTGCGCTTGTCGAAGGTGGTGCCGATATCCTAATGGTAGAAACCATTTTTGATACGCTTAACTGTAAAGCCGCCTTGTTCGCGATTGATACCTATTTTGAAGAGATTGGCCGTACCCTGCCTATTATGATTTCTGGTACGGTGACCGATGCTTCAGGCCGCATTCTATCAGGCCAAACAGTCACAGCTTTCTGGCATTCTGTGCGTCATGCAAAACCGCTTACTATCGGCTTAAATTGTGCATTGGGTGCTACGTTAATGCGTCCGTATGTAGAAGAGCTCTCTTCCATTGCTGATACTTTTGTCTGTATCTATCCTAACGCTGGTTTGCCTAACCCCATGAGCGATACTGGCTTTGATGAAACGCCGGACGTTACTTCAAGTTTGGTAAAAGAGTTTGCACAGAGCAAGTTCTTAAATATAGCCGGTGGCTGTTGTGGCACGACACCTGGGCATATCAATGCTATTTACAATGAAATTAAAGATTTGCCACCTCGTCAGGTGCCAGTGTTGCCACGCACATTGAAGCTGTCTGGTTTAGAGCCGTTTGTGGTTGATGACAATTCGCTGTTTGTGAACGTGGGTGAGCGTACCAACGTCACTGGTTCAAAAGCGTTTGCACGCATGATTATCAACGAGCAATACGATGAGGCGTTAACCGTAGCGCGCCAGCAAGTAGAGAATGGTGCGCAAGTCATCGATATCAACATGGATGAAGGCATGTTGGACGCCATCAAAGCCATGACGCACTTTTTGAATCTGGTGGCATCTGAGCCAGATATCGCACGCGTGCCGATTATGATCGACTCTTCAAAATGGAGCGTGATTGAGGCCGGCTTAAAATGCGTGCAAGGTAAGGCGATCGTTAACTCTATTTCTATGAAAGAAGGCGAAGAAGAGTTTATCCGTCAGGCAAAATTATGTAAGCGCTATGGCGCAGCTGCAATTGTGATGGCGTTCGATGAAAAAGGCCAAGCGGATACCTTTGAACGTAAGATTGAGATTTGTAAGCGCGCTTATGATTTACTGGTAGAGAAATTAGACTTTCCACCAGAAGATATCATTTTTGACCCGAATATCTTCGCGATTGCGACCGGTATTGAAGAGCATAACAATTATGCAGTTGACTTTATCAACGCCACGCATTGGATTAAGCAGCACCTGCCTTATGCGAAGATATCTGGCGGCGTCTCTAATGTAAGTTTCAGTTTCCGCGGCAATGACCCAGCGCGTGAGGCGATACATACGGTGTTCCTTTACCATGCCATTAAGGCGGGTATGACCATGGGTATCGTCAACGCTGGCATGATGGGCGTATATGACGACTTACCGGCAGAGC
>CAZZDN010000160.1:0-2617 GCA_964652655.1 uncultured Methylotenera sp. | reverse complement strand
ATGACCGTGTCACAAATATCAGCACATGCACCACAGCCGATACACTCATATTGAAGACCCTTACGAATATCAATACCCGTTGGGCAGACTTGAACGCATAAACTGCAATCGATACATGCCCCTTTCTGGTTTTTATCCATATCCGCTTTAAGTGATGCTTTACCTCTCGGCTCCCCACGTTTTTCATCATAGGTCACAATCAAGGTGTCGTCATCAAACATCGCACTTTGGAAACGTGCGTAGGGGCACATGTATTTACACACTTGTTCGCGCATAAATCCTGCATTACCGTAAGTAGCAAAGCTGTAAAAAAGAACCCAGAAAGTCTGCCATGGACCTAACCCCATGCTAATCACAGCATCACCCAACTCTCGGATGGGCGTAAAGTAGCCTACAAAAGTAAAGCCAGTCCATAATGCAAATGCAATCCATACAAAATGCTTGGTACCTTTTTTGATTAGTTTTTTAGATGTTATTGGGCCATCATCAAGCTTCATGCGTGCTGCACGATCCCCTTCTATTTTGGCCTCTATCCATAGAAAAATTTCCGTGTAGACAGTTTGTGGGCAGGTATAACCACACCACAATCTGCCTGCAACCGCCGTGAATAAGAATAGAGACAATGCAGAGATAATGAGAATCCCTGTAAGGTAAATCAGATCTTGCGGATAAAGCACAAGGTTAAAGATGTAGAAACGTCGTGCCTCTAAATCAAACAATAATGCCTGCCTTTGGCCCCACTCTAGCCAAGGAAGTCCATAGTAAACAATTTGTGTTAGCCATATCATTGCCCAACGCCATTTGGTAAAGAAACCAAATGTACTTCGTGGGTAAATTTTATCTGCTGCCGCATATAGATTGATTACGGTTTCTTTTTGCGAACTTTGATTACTCGAGGATTGGGTATCTGTTTTTTTAATCATCTTTGATACTTTCTTTATTTTTAATACAAGCAATCATCAGCATTAAATGTGCCAGAATCTAAGATAGCAATTAAGTATATGTTTATATTAAGTTATTTAGTATAAAGTTTGTAAGCAATAGCCTAACAGTTAATTTAAAGCCAGGCGAATGCCAAATATGGCGGTTTTTTTAATTAAAAAAGTTTAAACTGTCATTTTTGACATAAATATTACACTGGAATGTCTAACGCTAAAATTACTGAGCTACTTTCTTATTTAAATAACCAGCCGCAGCCACATATTGTCATGGATAAAAATTACACCATTATTGGTGCAAATTCTGCATATCTTTCACAATATGGTGATGGCAAAGCATTAGTGGGTCGACATTGCTATGAGGTATCTCATCATTTTGACCGTCCTTGCGATGAAGCTGGCGAGCTATGCCCACTCAAACACAGCCAGAAAACAGGCCTTCCTCAAAGAGTATTACACTTACACCAAACGCCGCGAGGTGAGGAGCATGTAGACGTTGAACTGACGCCAATTCACGATATTCACGGCGAGCTGGTCTATTTTGTTGAAATGATGCAAACGATTCGTACGGCTGGCGCCACATCTTCCTCGCAAGGCATGGTCGGGCGCTCACCTGCATTTAATCATATGCTGGGATTGATTGGTCGTGTCGCACCATCCGAAGCTTCGGTTCTTTTGCTAGGTGAGTCTGGTACAGGTAAGGAATTAGTTTCGCAAGCGATTCATCATGCTAGTCACCGAGCTAATAAACCTTTCGTGGTTGTAGACTGCGCAGGCCTCACAGAATCCCTATTTGAAAGTGAGTTGTTCGGTTATGAAAAGGGAGCGTTTACTGGTGCCACACAACGCAAGCAAGGCCTGATCGAGAGCGCAAGCGGTGGTACATTATTTCTTGACGAAGTTGGTGATATTCCACTGAGCCTTCAAGTGAAGTTATTACGTTTGCTCGAAACTGGCACTTATCGAAGGGTTGGTGGTGTGGAGGCCTTAAGGGCGGACTTCAGGCTTATTGCAGCGACGCATCGCGACCTCAAAAAGATGGTGCAAGAAGAAACTTTCCGTAAAGATTTATATTACCGTATTAGTACTTTTCCTATCCATGTTCCATCACTAGCAGAGCGTCACGAGGATATTGAATTGTTATCTTCTGCATTGTTGGAACGTATTTGTCCGCAAAGAAAGCTCAAACTAAACCCAGATTCAATCATAATGCTTCAGCAACATCGCTATCAAGACAACATTCGTGAGCTCCGAAATATACTGGAACGCGCAAGCCTGATGACAGATGGCGATACAGTAATGCCAGAGCATTTAGCTGTAGAGGTAGACATTTCTAGCAAGACCATCTCTCCTCTCAAGCACACCATCATTCCGTTAGAACAAGCAGAAAAACAGTACCTGCAATGGGCAGATTCAAACTGCCAAGGAGACCGTCGTGTCCTGGCAAAAATGCTTGGGATTAGCGAACGCACCCTATATAGAAAACTTCAAAATTAAACCACTTCAAGGTCTCACCAATTTAGATTTACAGAAAATCACTAGTTCAAGTGGTACGCGAATTGCATATGTCTATCCAGTTAGTCAACCTAACGAATCTTTAAGCCAACAGTACTTAAGTGAAGTTATTGATAAAAATTGGAGAAAAAATGATTGAAGTAGCCACCCTGTGGACTCGTGAA
>CAZZDN010000159.1:0-2628 GCA_964652655.1 uncultured Methylotenera sp. | reverse complement strand
ATGATGCAGCAATATCTGCCTGCAAGTTGGAGAAGCCAATGACCAAATCTGGCTTCAGCGCCAATATTTTATCAATATTTGCACTGGTAAAAGCGGCGATTTTTGGCTTTTCTTTACGTGCAATGGTTGGGCGCGTGGTAAAGCCGGAGATGCCGACGATGCGCTCTTGCTCACCCAACAAGTACAGCACTTCGGTAGGTTCAGTGGTTAGGCATACGATGCGTTGCGGATAGTTCATTCTGCCGTTTTCCACTGGTTTTCCATCACCATGTCTGCAAGTGGTTTCGCTTGTTTCCAGCCGGTTTCTACTAGCATCGGCTCTTTGTAAAAAGAGCTGACATGGCCTAGACATAAAATGGCGAGAGGCTTAGCGTCTGTTGGTATGTTCAATAAGGCGCCTAACTCAGTTGGGTCAAAAATCGATACCCAACCCATGCCTAAGCCTTCCGCGCGAGAGGCTAGCCACATATTCTGTATTGCACAGCTAACAGAAGCAATATCCATCTCAGGCAAGGTTCTGCGGCCAAAAATGTGCTGTTCTCGATTGTCACATAAAGTGACTACAATGAGTTCGCCACATTCTAGTATTCCCTCTACTTTTAAACGTAGAAACTCAGCCATGCGCGCGGTATCTTCTTGCACGCCAATTGCTTGTGCAGTTTTCATACGCTCTTTATCAACCAACTGGTGGATTTGATGGCGCGTATTATTGTCCGTAATCCTGATAAAGCGCCAAGGTTGCATTAGGCCTACACTGGGCGCATGGTGCGCAGCATTTAAGATTCTGCTGAGTGTTTCTGGCCTAACTGGCGTTGGCAAAAAGTGACGCATGTCACGGCGCTCTGCGATAACGCGATAAATAGCCTCTTTTTCTTGGTCTGGGTAACTAAAGTCTTGCATCAGGGTTACCTAGTCGTGAAGAGTCGCGCCGCTAATTCAGGATTAGAGGCAAAGTAAAAGTGTAAAAAGCTCGCCAGTATCGAACCATGCTGATAAATGTTTTCTACTTTGCCGAAGCGTGTTTTCGCTGTGATCACAGGTGGCAGTGCTGTTGTAAAGCTACCATAGTGAAAGGTGTGTGCGCCGAGTTCACCCTCTTCAAACGCCACTTTTAATGATCCAAGACCTTGTAAGCTACTCTCTATTTTGCTCACGCCAGGCAGTAAATCAAAGCAGGTTACATCATTCAGGCTGCTCGATAGTGCCATCATGCCACCGCATTCTGCCAGTATTGGTGTGTTCGAAGCAAAAGCCGCCTCTAAGGCATGTTTCATGCTGAGGTTGTCACTGATTTCGTTCAAATGTAGCTCTGGATAACCACCTGGCAACCAGTACGCATCGGCTTTTGGCAATGTTTGATCGTGTAATGGTGAGAAAAATACTAAGCTTGCTCCCATATCGGTGAGGCAATCTAAATTGGCTTGGTAAATAAAACAGAATGCTTCATCTCTGGCAATTGCTATCACTTTGCCATCTAGTCGCTTTGGTGGCGCTAGCGTGTCAGGTGCCTTAAATGACACAATAGGCGGTAGCGGCAAATCTGGCGCCAGCGCATTAGCCGCGTCTTCAATTTTTTGCGTTAAATCGCTGATTTCGCCTGCGCGAAATAAACCAAGATGGCGTTCTGGTAAGCTCAGCGCTTCGTTCTTTTGTAGCGCACCAAACCAATTAAGGTGCTTAGGCAGCGCGTCCTGTAGTAATTTTCCATGCCCTGTACTACCTGTTTTATTGGCGAGCACGCCAGCAGGTATCAGCGTAGGGTAGTGCGATAGTAAACCATTTGCCAGTGCACCAAAGGTTTGCGCCATCCCGCTTGCGTCTATCGTCAGTAATACGGGTAAGTTAAAGCGCACGGCAATATCCGCGCTGGATGGTGTGCCGTCATACAAACCCATTACACCTTCTACGATAATCAAATCGGCATTTTGTGCGGCACGGTAAAGTTGCGCCTCGGCATCATTTTCGCCGCACATGGTAAAGTCTAGGTTGTAAACAGGGCGCCCGGTTGCTACTTCAAGAATCATCGGATCCAAAAAGTCTGGCCCCGATTTAAATGCTTGCACACGTAAGCCTTGGTTACGCCATGCACGTGCTAATGCCGCGGTAATAAAGGTTTTTCCCTGCCCAGATGCTGGTGCGGAAACGAGAACGGCTTTGCAGGTAGTCATAGGGATTGTTATAGGTCAATGCCTGGTTGGGCTTTAATGCCAGCACGCCATGCATGTTTAATATCCATAATCTCACTCACGGTGTCTGCCAACTCGGTGAGCGCAGCTGGAGCCCCCCGGCCAGTCACCACTACGTGTTGCATGGGTGGCCTAGCGGCGATGTCTGCCAGTATTTGTGCGAGATCAAGATAGCCATATTTCATGGTGTAGGTCAGCTCGTCTAGAATCACTAATTGAATGCTAGGGTCACGCAACATTCGTTGCGCAACCGCCCAGCCGGCCTGCGCTGTTTGGGTGTCGCGTTCTCTGTCCTGTGTGGTCCAAGTAAAGCCTTCACCCAGCACGTGCCATTCAACGTTTTTTTGATTGCGAAAAAAGGCCTCTTCACCGGTATCACTGCGCCCCTTGATAAATTGCGCAACGCCAACCTTCATGCCGTAACCCAAAGCGCGTGCCATCA
>CAZZDN010000158.1:0-2895 GCA_964652655.1 uncultured Methylotenera sp. | reverse complement strand
CGTTGAATCTTATGAGTTATTGATCGCTAATGGAAGCTTAAAAGAAAACAAAAAAGAAGGCGATATCGAACTATTCTAGTTTTTTCTGTATTAAATCTCTCAAGTTTAAGCGCACTCAAGTAGGCAGCCGTGTTATCCGTTTATTAAGCATTAAGCTATTCATGTAAGCAAAATCGCTCTTTCGATTTGAAGCAGGGAAATTCATATCAAAATTTGCTTTAATCAAGATTATTTTCGTTCCAGTGATCTACTACTTAAAAACCTGATTCCATAACGCACTCACGTTAGCGATTTGTTCAGCAATGTCTGATGCCTGAACATGCAACTGCGTAGCGCCCTGCAATTTAAGCATATGTTGCATATGCCGATACTCTCGATAAGCATCTGCAACGCGCTCCGCTAAGGTTGCATCAATAATTTTTAAGGCGCCCATCCGTTTTAGTAATCCAATATTACCGATATTAGCCGTGAACTCTGGATAAACTGGTGCATTGAGAAGTACGAGATATTGGACTAAAAACTCAACATCAATAATCCCACCTACGCCATGCTTTAAGTCGAACACACCTTCATTCACATGCTGGGCTTTGCGCATTTTCTCGCGCATAGAAATGACTTCAGCTTTAAGGATAGAAACATCGCGCATCTGCGTTATCACTTCTGCGCGAATGGCATCAAATGCTTGCCCGATTGTGCGATCACCAGCTACAAAACGTGCGCGTGTTAATGCTTGATGCTCCCATATCCAAGCTTTGTTTAACTGGTAATCTCTAAAGGCATCTAGCCTGCTTACAAGCAAACCGCTATTGCCATCAGGCCTTAATTGCAAATCTGTTTCATAGAGTAGCCCTGCTGAGGTCAAACTATTGAACCAGTTATTAATCCGTTGCGCAAATCGCGCGTAAACCTCACTGGCTTCGGGAGCATCGTCATCATATAAAAATATAATATCTAAATCAGATGCGTAGCCTAGCTCCTTACCGCCTAACTTTCCGTAGCCAATCACTGCGAATTTAGGCACATCTAGGTGGTGACCACGCACATTAGGCCATATCACTTCTAGCGCAACACTCATAATCAAATCGGCTAAGGCACTTAAATAATCGGAGATAGTTTCCAGCTTTAGCTCACCGTTAATATCCTGCACCGCGAAGCGGAAGATATAAGCGTGTTTAAAATGGCGCATCACATCCATTTGCCGCTCAATATCACCTGACGCTTCAGCTAAACGGGCTAATAGCTCGGTTCGCATTTCAACAAAATCAGGCGCGGCGTGTAAAGTGCGATCATCCAACAGTTCATCTAACAATATAGGGTGGCTGGCTAAGTAGTTGGCAAGCCACGGGCTACTGCTGCATAATTTAACCAGTAACTGCATCGCCTGAGGATGCTCTGCCAACAACGCCAAATAGCTAGCACGTCTACAGATACTTTCTAGTAAATCAGTCACGCGGGTTAAGGTAGTATCAGCATTTTGCATTTGCCCTGCCCGCGCAATCACATGCGGCATCACTGCATCAAATCGCTGGCGACTTAACTCTGGCAACTGTTTGTATCGACTGCTTTGATGTAAAACATTTAAACGCCGATAAGTTTCGGGAGCCTCAGTAAAACCAATACTTTCTAGTGCGCTAGTCGCCTCTATTTCACTAATCGAAGCATTCCAAATGGATTTTTCAAGCGACAAGCTATCTTCGCCGTTGTCTGCATCATCAAAAGTGGCGTCAAAATGTTGCTGCACCTGTGCTCGGTAGCCATCTAACTTTTCTAAAAATGCAGACCAGTCTGAAAAATTCATCGCTTTTGCGATACGCGCTTTCGCTTCATCTGACTTAGGCAAATCTTGCGTTTGAACATCATCCACATACATCAAGCGATGCTCTAAATTTCTCAAGAAAACATAAGCTTCGCTGAGTTCTAGGACTGTTTTTTCTGGCAGTAAGCCTTTATTTTTCAATAGTGCCAATACTGACAAGGTAGGTTTAATCTGCAAGCTGACATCTTGCCCGCCGCGTATCAATTGAAATACCTGTGCAACAAACTCAATCTCGCGAATGCCACCACGCCCTAGCTTAATGTTGTCGTGCATTCCCTTAGTATTCACATCGCGCTGAATTTGAATTTTCAAATCGCGCATACTGGCAAACGCACCAAAATCTAGATATTTGCGAAACACAAAAGGCTTCAATAAACGTGAGACCGCATCGCCACCTGTCACCTCACGCCCTTTAATCCATGCGTAACGCTCCCACTCTCGCCCGTTGTTTTGGTAGTAATCTTCTAGGGCATCCAAGTTGCACACTATGGCACCTTCTGAACCAAAAGGCCGCAACCGCATATCCACACGGAACACAAACCCATCCTCGGTGATTTCATCAATTGAGGCAATGAGCTTTTTAGCTAACCGCGCAAAGAAATCCTGATTGCTAATCGATTTTTCACCTTGCGTTACGCCATCTGACTCATATGCAAAAATCAAATCAATATCAGATGAAACGTTAAGCTCACCACCACCGAGCTTACCCATCCCAATGACGATTAATTGTTGCAATTTGCCATCAACACCCATTGGCTGGCCATATACTGCCACTTGCCACGCATGCAAGTGCTTAATTGCCGTATTAATCGTACATTCAGCCAACTGAGAGGTGGTGGTCATGACTTCTTGCAAATCGGCCAAACCGTTTAAATCTCTGACAATCATGCGAGCCATGACACTGCTACGCAACAAACGTAGCGATTTTTTTAGACTATTTTCGTCAATAATGACCTGTTTTTCTAAAAAATTTTGCATCTCACTAAAAAGATACGCTTGGTGTAGATTTTGTAACGAATCTTGTAGTAAAAGCGCATCTTTTCTAAACAATCTTTCCACAAATGGACTACAAGCGACTG
>CAZZDN010000157.1:0-2921 GCA_964652655.1 uncultured Methylotenera sp. | reverse complement strand
CAGATAGAAATGACGTTGAAAAAGAAGAAACCTTTGACTTACCGGGCGCGGAAAGCGACAGGTATTTGATGGAAATTGAAATTGCCCCAGAAAACGATGCTGAGATTCATAAGGCACTCACTTTTGACACTCGTTTTCATGATACTGACCAATTAATACAATCAGTTAAGCCTAATCGTCTTAACTTTGCTGAACTCTCAACCATTGCACCTATGATTCAACATATCGTGAATGCAGGTAACGCGGTTCAGGATTTTGTAGAGCATATCAGACGCGCGACTCACCGCCCACAAGATTACGGTATTCATTTGCCAGATGTCGAGATGGATGAACTGATGATGGCAGGTATTGGGCCAAGAGGCAGTAGCATGCTAGTGCGAGCCGCGAAAGTTTCGGCATGGATGAATGGGCGCACCAATTTAACACCAGAAGATATTGCCAGTGTGTTTCATGAGGTTGTAGCGCATCGTGTGTTTTTCAGGCCTATTTATGAGCTACAGCGCACTTGGCTCGCACGTGCCTATACGGAGGCTATTTTAAATCACGTGCCAACACCGTAAGTATCTATCACTCCGCTTATATGCCAATACTTCATCATGAATAAGCACCCACTCATTCACTATCGGATTCGGTGGAAACCAACCAGTAATCAACCTGGTGCTAAACGCGGTTCATCGGCTGGGATTGGCGATCAGCTACGCGCACTCGTTTTATTACGTGATCATCCCGACCCAAGACGCACTGACTTAAGAGCAAGTTTACGTGACCCTTTTGAGCAAATATGGGTAAGAGATTTTAATCTGAATACGTCACTCAAAGTGATTGTATTAATTGATGCGTCTGCATCCATGGGCTACCAAGGAACGGTGAACCGCTTCGCAGTCACTGAAGAAATTACCGCACAGCTAGCACTATCTGCTTATCGCTCAGGGGATGCTTTTGGCTTGTATGCAGCAAATCATGCGTTGATTAAACAATATACATTACCGCCCAAAATCAATCGTTCTGCGTGGTTTTGGATAAAACAGCATTTATCTAGGCTTGAGCCATCAGGGAATAATGCAGATGGATTGCTGGATGTTGCACCGTTACTTCCAAAACAGCGCTGCTTAGTGTTTGTTATTTCAGACTTTAGGTGGGCTAAAGAGAACACTAAAAAACTGTTCCAAGCGCTTAACCACCATGATGTGGTGCCCATTGTTTTGCAAGACCCCAGCGAGTTTAACCAAGTACCAATGCGTGGAATCGCAACCTTACAGGATTTGGAAACAGGCTCATCACAATTTGTGTGGCTGAGGCCTGCGTTAAAAGAAAAAATCGTCAGTGCAAGGTTATCGCATCTTAAATCTCTTCAAGATACTTGCCGGATATATGGCCACAAACCTTTTCTAGTCAGGGGTGAGTTTCAAGCAACGCAATTAACACAGTATTTTTTAGAAAGAAATACATGATTCGTCAATTCATCAACGCGTGTCTGTTGCTCATACTCATGTGTCAAACAGCCATTGCCCAGCCAGCCGATATAAACAGTAGGTTGAATGTTAGCATTCATATGAGAGATAGCGGCTACACTATGGGCGACTATATCAACATGCACGTGGAGATTTCTACCAAAAATCAACTTTCGATAGACCCTGAAAGCTTACCTCTGATTGGACGTATCAACCCTTGGTTAGATTTGCAAGATTTACAGGTTAAAAGTGAAAAAGGTAAAACTACCTTAGATTTTACTTGGCAAATTTTTGCTACTGTAGAAATAGCACAATCGCTCAAAACACCTCAAATACAATTAAAAAACTTAGCTAATCCTCAACAACTGATTACGATACCTGCTCAAAGGTTCTATTACTCGCCTGTACTACCTTACCCGATAGGTGAAGTAAAGCGTCATGACAATATTCCCCCTCCAGCGTTTGATGTTCATACCCCACTCATGCTGATGGGAATATGCTTAATACTTGCTACTATTTTGAGTTTACTATTACTTTGGCTTAAAGATTTACTCCCTTGGCTACCTTATCAACCTGGGCCAATGACAGCTCTAGCACGCCAATTAAAGGCCTGTGGTAACGATCATTTACAACATGATCAATTACAAATCATTCATCATGCATTAAACAGTACGGCAAAACAAAGTTTGTACCCAAGCACGTTAGATAAGCTCTTTAAAGTAGCGCCCTACTTGGAAAAAGAGCGAGATGCGATTCATGCGTTCTTTAAAGCGTCATGGCACAGTATTTATGAAAACACCTCAGAAACACCAGCAATCACTGTCACCCAAACACTGGCCTGGGTAAATCGTTCAGCAATCGCAGAGCGTCTATACAGAAAACATGCTGAAGCTGCGCACAAAAAACTGCACCGATGAACACCCTACATTTTTTTAAGCCAGAGTTGTTATGGTTAATGCCGATGGCAGGTTTGCCATTTATTTCACACGGGATTAAGCAATTTAAATTTCCTGGGTTAGAAGATTGGCCCAAAGATAGGCCATCTGAATATCTACGTTGGGGAATCCGTGCACTGGCCAGCTTAACGATTGCCTGCTTAATTGTTGCGTCAGCTGCACCTTTTACAGAAGGTGGAACAACGAGTAGCGTGGGTGAAGGTGCGGAAATTGTGGTGGTGCTTGATCGTAGTGGAAGTATGTCAGAAGGTATCAAAGGTCGGGACTACAATCGTCAAGCAGCTGAAGCTGGAGAGTCATCCAATCATTTTTTGAGCAAAATAGAAGCCGCTCGCCAAGTATTACTAAAGTTTATGCAGCAACGCCCTGCCGATACGTTTGGCATGGTTGCTTTTAATGCATCGCCAATTAGTGTTGCACCCCTCAGTTCTGACAGAGCATTGGCCGAAGCTGCTTTATTAAGCGCAGAAAGCCAGAGTACTGGATTTACTGCTTTAGGTCGGGCTTTAGCACT
>CAZZDN010000156.1:0-3062 GCA_964652655.1 uncultured Methylotenera sp. | reverse complement strand
ATTTTTTGAGCATAATAGCGGACAACCTATGACGACAGTTGAGGGTGCCTACAAAATTAACAATTGTTTACAATGCAGTCAGAATTGCATCGCAAAAAACAATAGTCAGCTGATTAAATATATAAAATGCAGAGTTTGAACAAACTCAATGCTTGAATTAAACGAATAAGCCCCGTGCTTAATAATTTAAACACGGGGCTTAGAAGAAAAAGAAGAATTACTAGCTTACTCTCACATAGAGAGGGAGAGCGCGACTACTCATTACTGGGTGATTAAATATCAGTGCCTTAATGCTTATTTAATTAGAGACCCAAATACTTTCTTAATTGCGTTGCTCGCTTGACCAACGGGATCTTTACGGATTGCGGCCTCTTCTTTCGCCATCATCAAATAAACACCATCGAGTGTTTTTTGTGTGACGTACTGCTCTAAGTTGGCTTGTTCTTTTTTGACCATACCGTACTTACTGCCTAGCTCTGCAAACTTGTTATATTGCTGAGCTAGCTGCACGTTTTCTGTGGCTTTCTTCACAATCGGTAAAAATTTCTCAGCCATTGGTGTTGAGGTGGTTCTTTTGAAGTATTGTGTGGCGGCATCGTCACCACCAGTCAAGATGGCTTTTGCATCCGCCACGCTCATTTTTTTAACAGAATCCACCAGTAATGCTTTAGCTTCAGGCACCGCTGCTTCTGCCGCACGGTTCATTTTTAATACTAACTCATCAGCTTGCTTGCCCATCCCAAACATACGCATGGCTTTTTCAGCTTTTTGCATGGTTTCTGGTAATGGAATTTTAACTTCTTTATTACCAAGAAAGCCATCTACCGCACCTAGTTGGCCAACCGCTTTACCGGCAGCTTGAATCAGCGCTTCTTTTAACCCTCCAGTGGCTTCCGTGTTACTTAAATCACTAACACTCAATGCATTTGCGTGGCTTGCAAACAGAATAAAACCAAAAACTGCTAAAAGATGACGCATACGCTACTCCGTTTTTATCGTAAAGTTAGGCTAGAACATCCAGCTTATCTTACGATAAATACTGGACATTCTCAATGATTAACCAGAATATTGCTGGTCAATCCCTATACTGCTTTTGACTGTTTTTGTTTAGGTTTGATATTCGGGCTAACATGCCATATATTTTTAGCATAATCCCCAATCGCACGGTCACTTGAGAATTTAGCCATGTTGGCTACGTTTAATATCGCCATACGTGTCCAGTCATCCTGATGTTGATATAGCTTACCAACACGCTCTTGTGCCTCGATATAGCTCGCATAATCGGCCAACAATAAATACTGGTCATTATTTAACAAGTTATCAACAATCACTTGATAACGCGCTGGCTCATCAATCGAAAAATAGCCTTCAGCAATCATGTCCAGCACTTGTTTAAGTTCTGAATTACTATTGTAATAATCGCGAGGCTTGTAACCATTTGCTTTGACTTCAGCCACTTGCGGCGTGGTTAAACCGAAGATAAAGATATTTTCATCGCCGACTTCTTCTTTAATTTCTACGTTAGCACCATCCAGCGTGCCGATTGTGAGTGCGCCATTTAAGGCCATTTTCATGTTGCCTGTTCCACTTGCTTCAGTCCCTGCAGTCGAAATCTGCTCAGATAAATCACTTCCTGGGAACAAAATCTCTGCGGCTGACACTTCGTAATTTGGATAGAACACTACTTTTAATTGATCACCGACAGCAACATCTTCATTCACAATTGTAGCCACATCGTTAATCAAACGAATAATATGTTTTGCCATCCAATAACCTGGGGCAGCTTTACCACCAAAAATTACCGTGCGTGGCGTAATATCTTTGTCACCGCGACGAATACGGTTATACAAAGTAATCACGTGCAATACATTAAGCAATTGGCGTTTGTACTCATGAATACGCTTGATTTGTACGTCAAACAAGCTATTAACGTTCAATTTAACACCCGTTTTTGCTTCGATTTTAGCCGCGAGACGTTGCTTGTTCGCAAGCTTCACCTGGGCAAAAGCTTTTCTAAAGTCCGCATCATCTGCTAATGGCGTAATTTTCTTAATTTGGGTCAGGTCCTTTTTAAACTCTGGGCCAATCGCTTTCTCAATTAAAGCAGTCAAACCTGGGTTTGCTTGATTCAACCAACGGCGTGGTGTAATACCATTGGTCACGTTGGTCATTTTTCCCGGGAAAATGCGGTCAAAATCAGCAAACAGCGTACTTTTCAACAGCTCACTGTGTAACGCTGCAACACCATTGACAGTGTGGCTACCCACTACCGCCAAATGTGCCATACGCACCCGACGGCCATGATCTTCATCAATAATAGATACGCGTCTTAATAATTCGGCATCACCTGGGAAATGATGATTCACCATGTGTAAGAACTCATGGTTTATTTGATAAATAATTTCTAGATGACGAGGTAATAAGCGACCGAATAAATCGACAGTCCAAGTTTCGAGTGCTTCAGGCATTAACGTATGATTCGTGTAGGCAAAAATCTTTACGACTAACTCCCATGCAAATGACCATGGCAACTGGTGTACATCAACTAATTGATACATCATTTCAGCAACACCAATGGATGGGTGCGTATCATTTAACTGAATAGCGATTTTTTCTGGCAGAATTTTCCAGTCATTTTGCGTTTTCATCTCATGCGTACTTAAGAAACGGCGCAAAATATCTTGAATAGAAGCTGAAACAAAGAAATACTGCTGTTTTAAACGAAGCTCTTTGCCTAGTACTGAAGTGTCGTTCGGATATAGTACCTTTGAAATATTTTCGGTTGCATTACGCTCTTCTACCGCTTTTTCGTAATTACCATCGTTAAAATGGCGCAAATCAAATTCACGCGCAGCTTTAGCCGACCACAAACGCAGGTTATTCACCGTGTCAGTACCATAGCCAGGAACAGGTACATCGTAAGCCATTGCAATCACGTGTTCAGCATCTACCCAGTGCTGAACCTCTTCACCCTGATCGTTAGGATACTTCACCACATGGCCGTGAAACTTGATGTTATAAGTCGCTTCAGGACGTTGGAACTCCCAAATATTACCGTAACG
>CAZZDN010000155.1:0-3211 GCA_964652655.1 uncultured Methylotenera sp. | reverse complement strand
CAGTCAAGCCTACCGGACGCCTAACACTCGGTGATGTACTTCGCATTCTGGTCAATGATGGTATTTTGGATAAAGTACAAGCCGAGAAACTTTATAAAGATCGCAAACTAGACAGCTCAAATCTGCACCCATTGGTGGTCATTGGTGAACAGAAATGGAAAAACCTTAAATCTCCATTTAATGCTATCACTGTTGAATGGCTTTCGTCTTGGCTTGCTAATCATGCTGGTTTAGATTATTACCATATTGACCCACTTAAGTTGGACTTTGGTTCAGCTGCACAAATTGTCTCCAAAGGCTATGCAGAGCGATTAAAAATCATGCCTATCGCAGTGAAAGACGGCATAGCGACTATCGCGACTACAGAGCCTTTCAACACCGACTGGATTGAAGATCTAGAACGTGTACTGAAAATGAAGATAAAGCTGGTATTTGCCAATCCACTCGAGGTGAGTCGCTACCTGCCAGAAATGTATACACTGGCTAATTCAATGAATGCAGCCAACTTAGCAAAAGCAGGGCAAATTGTAGGCGTACAAAATTTTGAGCAACTGGTAGAGTTGGGTAAAGACAAAAACCTAGATGCTAATGAACAACATGTCGTCAACATTGTAGATTGGCTCTTTAAATATGCATTTGAGCAACGCGCCAGTGATATTCACTTAGAGCCAAGACGTAACATAGGCATGATGCGTTTTAGAATTGATGGCGTACTGCATCAAGTTTATCAATTACCCTCCAACATTATGAATGCCATCACTAGCAGAATCAAACTGCTTGGTCGTATGGACATGGTTGAAAAGCGACGCCCGCAAGATGGTCGCATCAAAACACTATCCGCCGAAGGGCAAGAGATCGAGCTACGTCTCTCTACAATGCCGACTGCTTTTGGTGAAAAACTGGTGATGCGTATTTTCTCACCAGACATTTCGGGTAAAGACTTTTTATCACTAGGCTTTTCTCAAGGGCAATCAGACAAATGGAACGCTTGGACCAAAAGTCCCAACGGGATTATTTTGGTCACTGGTCCTACTGGCTCAGGCAAAACCACAACGCTGTACTCCACACTCAAGCAACTCGCTACCCCTGAAGTTAATGTATGTACTATTGAAGAACCGATTGAGATGGTGGAACCAGCATTTAACCAAATGCAAGTCCAAACGAACATTGGCCTAACCTTCGCTGACGGCATACGCACATTGATGCGCCAAGATCCAGACATTATTATGGTTGGCGAGATTCGAGATTTAGAAACCGCAGACATGGCCATACAAGCTGCCCTCACAGGCCACTTAGTTTTATCCACACTTCATACAAACGACGCCCCTTCTGCAATCACGCGCCTGCTAGACCTAGGTGTACCATCCTACTTGATACACTCAACAGTGCTAGGAATTATGGCGCAACGACTCGTAAGAACACTTTGCCCTAGCTGTAAAACTAAAGAACCCATTGAACAAAGCAAATGGGATGCACTAGTAGGCGCGTTTAAACTCCCAAAACCAGCGCATATATACAAACCAGTTGGCTGTCTAGCGTGTCGCAACACTGGCTTCAGAGGACGTAGTGGTATTTATGAAATGCTCACGATTACACCATCATTAAGAAAACTCATTACGCCAGAAACTAATCTGGCGAAACTGACCAAACTGGCTGAGCAAGAAGGCATGCAGCCACTAGTGATTAATGGTGCGGAGAAAGTTGCTGCAGGACTTACGACGATTGAAGAGTTGCTCAAAGTCGCTCCACCGCTTGACCTAGAGTAAAAACCCTTGTTTTTATATGGTTTTAATAGGAGCCATATACGAAGAAAATACTGTCCGCTTGATTGCTTAAATCTAATAAATATAAGGGCTTTAACACTTTCTTTCTTGACCAAACACGCTCAAACCGTTATCGTGTAGGGTTACAAATAAATTATTAAAATCAAAAAGATTTATGGCAGAGACTACTCATCCGCAACAAATCACAGGGGCAGAAATTGTTATCCGTTGCCTAGAACAAGAAAATGTAAAATTTTTGTTCGGCTATCCAGGCGGCGCAGTTTTGCACATTTATGATGCAATCTATAAACAAGGCCACTTCAAGCATATTCTTGTGCGTCACGAACAAGCCGCAGTGCACGCTGCAGATGCATTCGCACGCGCAACTGGAGAAGTTGGCGTAGCACTTGTCACATCAGGCCCAGGTGCCACCAACGCGATTACCGGCATTGCCACCGCTTACATGGACTCTGTTCCGCTCGTTGTCATCAGCGGTCAAGTTCCAGTACCAGCTATTGGCTTAGATGCATTCCAAGAAGTCGACATGGTAGGCGTGACGCGTCCATGTGTTAAACATAACTTCTTGGTTAAAGATGTAAAAGATATCGCAACCACACTCAAAAAAGCATTCCATATTGCTAGAACCGGCCGCCCAGGTCCTGTCGTTGTTGATATTCCAAAAGACATTACTGCCCACTTTGCTGATTTCGTATATCCAGAATCTGTAGAGATGCGCTCATACAACCCTGTCACTAAGGGCCACAGCGGTCAAATCAAGAAAGCAGTTAAATTACTGCTGGAAGCTGAACGCCCAATGGTTTACACGGGTGGTGGTTTGGTATTGGGTGATGCTTCTGAAGCACTGGTAAAACTAGTTAGAGCGCTTGGCCTGCCTGTCACCAACACCTTGATGGGCTTAGGTGGCTACCCTAGCACTGACCCTCAATTCTTGGGCATGCTCGGCATGCACGGCACGTATGAAGCCAATATGGCGATGCAGAACTGTGACGTACTGCTAGCTGTCGGCGCCCGTTTTGATGACCGCGTCATCGGCAATCCAGACCACTTCTACAGCAAAGACCGCACTATTATTCACGTAGATATCGACCCATCGTCAATTTCTAAACGTGTAAAAGTACACGTACCTATCGTAGGTGACGTTAAATCTGTGCTGGCTGAAATGAATGAATTGGTGGCATTGGAAAAACCACAACAATCCCCTGCGCTTAAAGCTTGGTGGTCACAAATTGAAAGCTGGCGTAGCAAGCTATGTCTAGACTACAGCAACAATAACGGATTGATTAAACCGCAATACGTGATTGAAAAACTGTGGGAAGTGACCAAAGGCGAAGCTTACGTCACCTCTGACGTTGGCCAACATCAAATGTGGGCGGCGCAATACTACAAATTTGACAAACCACGTCGCTGGATTAACTCTGGCGGCTTGG
>CAZZDN010000154.1:0-3329 GCA_964652655.1 uncultured Methylotenera sp. | reverse complement strand
CTGCCTTGTAAGCTACTGCATCAATAACGTGCAATAAACAAACTCCATATTAACCCGGCAAACTGCGTTGACGTCTTACTTCATAAAGACAAATTCCGCTTGCCACGCTAACGTTCAAGCTCTGTACAGAACCGAACATCGGAATTGTCATCAACGCATCACAGGTTTCCGCAGTCAATCGGCGCATACCGTCGCCCTCAGCACCCAGTACCACTGCAATTGGCCCATTCAGTTTAGTGTTTAATAAAGTGCTTTGTGAATCCATGGTGGTGCCCACCACAAAAACACCGGCTTCCTTTAGCTCACGTATCGTTCTAGCTAGGTTAGTCACCGCAATAAAAGGCACAGTTTCAGCAGCACCACACGCCACCTTACGCACCGTAGCATTCAAGCCTGCTGCTCTGTCTTTCGGCGCAATTACTGCATGTACACCCATGGCATCAGCCACACGTAAACATGCGCCTAAGTTATGCGGGTCTTCTACACCATCTAAAATCAAAAAGAACGGCGGCTCAGTCAAGTCTGACTCTAAAATATCATGGATATCTTTATAGGGAATCGGCGTATCTACCACGCGTGCAATCACCCCTTGGTGACGTCCGTTCATGCCTGCCATACCATCCAAACGACTACGTTCTACTTGCATGGTGCGCACACCTGATGACTCTGCCATGCTCAGTAAATCTTTCATCCGCGCATCGACACGGTCACGATCTATCAAAATCTCTTGCACACTAGCACTATGCTGGCGTAGTCGGCTTAATACTGCATGAAAGCCAAATAAAATACGGGCGTCACTCATTTTTTTACCTTACGTTTTGTGGTTGCTTTACTTGCTTTATTAGTGGTTGCTTTACTGGCCACTTTTTTGGGTTTAGTCTTACTTTTGGGTTTAGGTGAGGCTTTAGCTCTGCTCGCTGGTTTATCTCCAGTCCCGGTTTTAGATCCAGTCCCAGTTTTAGATCCTACCTTAGGCTTTTTACCAAAGGCTTCACCAAACGTTACATTCTCAACTTTTGAACGTTGCACACTGCCACCTTCAAATCTGGGGCTGGATTTTACAGCAGATTGAGTGCGTGCACCTGATTTATTCACATCACTCTTCACCTTTGAAATCACATTAGATTCAACAGGTAATTCATTGTTTTTATTTACTAAAGTAAAGTCTATTTTTGTGGTTTCCAAATCGACCCGCACGACTTTAATCGTCAATCTGTCACCTAAGCGGTAGCGGACCCCTGTGCGCTCACCAGCCATCTCATGGCGCGCTTTATCGTAAATAAAATAATCATTACCCAGCTCTGTTACGTGTAGCAATCCTTCTACATACACATTATCCAATGCGACAAACAAGCCAAAACTAGTCACACCAGCAACGGTACCCTCGAACACCTCACCAATTTTGTCTTGCATGTAGAAACACTTCAACCAATTCGTTACGTCACGCGTAGCATCATCGGCTCGGCGTTCTGTCATCGAGCATTGCTCGCCCAAGCTGTTCCAATCGCCCGCTTTATATCGCTCACCATTGAGCACCGCTTTAATCGCACGATGAATCAATAAGTCAGGATAACGGCGTATCGGCGACGTAAAGTGCGCATACGCCTCATAGGCCAAGCCAAAATGACCCACATTATCTGGGTTATACACCGCTTGCTGCATAGAACGCAGCAATACAGTCTGCAATAACTGTGCGTCTGGGCGATCTTTAATCCGAGCTAGCACCTTACCGTAATCTTTAGCATGCGGGGACTCACCGCCACCTACCCCAAAACCAAACTCCGCCATAAAAGTACGCAGCAGTTCCAGTTTCTCTGGCGTAGGCCCTTCGTGAATACGGTACAACGCGGGATGTTCATGTTTTTTTAAGAACTCAGCGGCACATACGTTTGCTGCCAACATACACTCTTCAATCAGCTTATGCGCTTCATTACGTGTACTAGGCTCAATACGCTCAATCTTGCCCTGATCATTAAAAATCATCATGGTTTCAGAAGACTCAAACTCAATCGCACCACGTTTTTCGCGCTGAGTTTGCAATAACTGGTAAACACTATTCAAATGCTGTAAATGAGGCATTAACCAAGCATACTCTTGGGCCAGCTCCCCTTCTGGGTTCTGCAACATCTCAAACACTTTGTTGTAAGTCATACGCGCCTTAGAGCGCATCACAGATGGGTAAAACTTATATTGCTTAACGATGCCGGCACCATCTATCTGCATATCGCAAATCATACATAAGCGCTCAACATCTGGGTTGAGTGAACATAAGCCATTAGACAAAGCTTCTGGCAACATTGGAATCACTCGGCGCGGGAAATAAACTGAGTTACCACGCTCTAGTGCACCTTTATCCAAGGCATCATGCGGCCTGACATAAAAGCTTACATCTGCAATTGCGACAACTAAACGCCAGCCCTTACCTTGCGGCTCGGCATAAACTGCATCATCAAAATCACGTGCAGTTTCACCATCAATGGTGATCAGTGGCATTTCACGACAATCGATACGCCCTTTGTAATCATCAGGCTGTACTAGCTTTGGATAAGACTCCGCTAGATTGATTGCCTCTGCACTAAATTGATAGGGTAAATTGTGCTTACGCAAAGCAATTTCAATTTCCATACCGCTATCGGCATAGTTACCTAAAATCTCCACCACTTTACCCATGGGTTGCGCATGAGGTGATGGCTGCTCAGTAAGCTCGACCATGACCACCTGACCAGGTTTAGCCTGCATATCAAGATGATATGGAATCAAAATGTCTAGGTTAATACGCTTATCTTCTGCCGCAACGATGGTGACACCGGATGTGCGTAGTACTCGCCCAACTAAACGCTGTGTTCTACGCTCTAGCACCTCCACAATTTTACCTTCAGGGCGGCCTCTTCTATCCAAGCCACTCATGCGCACCATGGCACGGTCGCCATGCATCACTTGTGACATTTCTTTAGGGCTTAAAAACAAATCTTCGCTCTTAGTTTTATCATCCGGAATCAAAAAACCAAAACCATCTGGGTGGCCTTGAATCACACCGGCAATTAAATCTAGCTTATCTGCAATACAGAGTGCACCTTTTCTGTTTTTAATAATTTGACCTTCACGCTCCATCGCATTGAGTCGTCGATTAAAAATTTCGCGCTCATCGTTACTGATGTCTAGCAACAGATATAGTTGCTCTACGCTAAGTGGAACACCTTGGTCGCTCATGGTGCTCAGTATCAATTCACGACTAGGGAGCGGGGTCTCGTATCGACTCGCCTCACGGGCTGCATGAGGGTCATGACTTCTTTTATTTTTGGGAGTATTTTTATGGTTTGTCATTGACA
>CAZZDN010000153.1:0-3379 GCA_964652655.1 uncultured Methylotenera sp. | reverse complement strand
GTCTGATTATTTCCGGCATGACGAATCCAGCTAAAGTGACTGGTTTTTTAGATCTAGCTGGTCATTGGGATCCAAGCTTGGCCTTCGTCATGGCAGGCGCTATCACTGTTGCATTCTTTGCGTTTAAGAAAGCAGAATCCAAGGGGACAACGGTTTTCGGTGAGTCGATACAGTTACCTGCAAAAACAGACATCACCAAAGAGTTAATCATTGGTAGCATGCTGTTTGGCGCAGGCTGGGGGTTGGCAGGGTTTTGCCCAGGGCCAGCCATCGTTGCCTTAGGGGCAGGCTATCAACAGGCACTCATATTTGTGATCGCAATGCTAGCAGGCATGCTGGCACATGAGTACCTATACAAAGATTAGCGCGACTCAGATAAACTGAAACTGTGCATAAAACCCAAGTTAGAGAATAGGCGCAAGCATAGAGGATAGATTATCGGTGCCAACCTTGAGCGCTAACATGCACAGTTAGCCCGCTTAAAACAGCCCAGCTTGCCTCTTTATAGGCTTATTATCTAACATCGAACTGCCTTTTCTAGCGCGTTTTTGTATGAACTTGGCCAACACATCACCTTCAATAATCTTGGCTTTACCTTTTACTACAATGTTAGCTGACAAGCCATCACTCAACTCCAGTCGAGTCAACGAAGCATTATCTGGTATATCCATGATACGCACCCCTTTACCGCCATTCGGGTATTCATTGATTTCCTCTAACGGAAACACTAGCACTTTACTCTCAGAGGAAGTTGCAACCAGATGTGTTTTACCATCCAGCGCCAATGGCGGCAGAATGGTCGCCTTGTCTTCTGGTTTCATAAATGCCTTACCTGCTTTTGGTCTAGCCACCAGCCCTTTTAATGGCGCAATAAATCCATAGCTATTTGAGGTAGCGAACAGGTAGCGGTCATCCTCTTTGCCTGATAGTGCGTGGACTAACTTCGCGCCATTTTGCACTTCAATGATAGAACTGAGCGGGATACCGTCACCTTTACCACCAGGAACGATTGAAGCATCAAACGCATAACAGCGTCCATTGCTATCTAGCAACACAACAGGTAGCGTAGTGCGTGTTTCAATCACCGCAAACTCGCCATCGCCCGCTTTCCAGCTAATTGCATCGCGCTCCACGCCGTGGCCCTGTCTTGCTCTAATCCAGCCATTTTTAGAGAGTAGAATGGTCACAGGCTCGTCAACCACAAAGGCTTTTTGCCCACCTTGCACCCGCTCCACAGGTTGTATCAAGGTACGGCGATCATCGCCATATTTCTCCGCATCCTGCTTGATTTCCTTAGCAGTCAATCTACGTAATTTGGTATCACTGCCTAAAATAGTCTGCAAGCCATCCGCCTCTTCACGCAAGTCTTTTAGCTCTCTCTCAATCTTAAAGCCCTCTAGTCGTGCAAGCTGGCGTAATCTGATTTCCAGAATATCTTCCGCCTGAATTTCAGTGAGTTGAAAGGCGGCAATCAAATCAGTTTTCGGTTCATCTGAATTACGAATCACCTTAATCACCTCATCAATATGCAGAAAGGCAATCATGCGCCCTTCTAAAATATGGATGCGTTTATTAATTTTGTCTAAATCAAACTGGCAACGCCTGCGCACCACATTCAGCCTGAAGGCAATCCACTCTTTCAGGATAGCAATCATGCCTTTTTGTGCTGGGCGTCCATCAGTGCCGATCATCACCATATTGACCGGGCATGAAACCTCCATACTGGTATGCAACAACAGAAACGCCATCAGCTCATCACTAGACACCTTGCTGGTCTTAGGTTCGATAATCAGGCGCACGTCCTTCTTACCTTCACTCTTGACTGTATCTATCATACTCAAGGCTGACTGTTTAATCAGCAATTGGTCTTGGTCAATCGTCTTTTTATCTTTTTTCGGCTTAGGGTTGGAAATAGCTAAAATTTCGTCCTGTATCGTTTCGACTGATACCCCATGTGGTAGCTCATTAATGATAATGCGCCATTGACCACGCGCCATTGGTTCTACTACCCAGCGCGCTCGCAACCTTAATGAACCTCTGCCTGTTTCATAGGTAGAGAGTATGTCCGCAGTTTGCGTAATCAGCTGACCACCACCTGGAAAGTCTGGCCCTGGCACATGCTGCATAAAGTCTGCAGTAGTACAGTCAGGGTTATCCATAATATGCAGCACCGCGTTGGCAATCTCGCGCATATTATGCGGCACGATTTCTGTTGCCATGCCAACAGCAATACCGGATGCGCCGTTCAACAGCATCATCGGCAAACGCGCCGGCAACAGCACTGGCTCTTGAAAGGCTCCGTCATAGTTACTCTGAAAATCGACAGTACCACGGTCAATTTCAGACAATAGTAAATCAGCAATCGGCGATAAACGCATCTCGGTATAACGCATTGCCGCAGCGCCATCACCATCACGTGAGCCAAAATTCCCTTGGCCATCAATCAACGGGTAGCGTAGGGTAAAGTCTTGCGCCAAACGCACCGCTGCCTCGTAAGCCGAACTATCACCATGCGGATGGTACATACCCAATACGTTACCTACCACACGTGCGGACTTCACTGGCTTCACACCAGCGACCAAGCCCATCTCTTTCATTGCATATAAAATGCGGCGCTGTACAGGCTTTTGGCCATCCTCAACTGATGGTAAAGCACGCCCTTTGACCACAGATACTGCATAGGCTAGATAGGCTTCTTCAGCATACTCGCCAATCGGCACTGCATTTTCTTCGTTATTATTTTCTAACATACTGGTATCCATCAAACGTCAGCCTCCACATCATTACCGCGGCGTTCCATCCACTCTTTTCTTGATGCTGACTCATTTTTCGCCATCAACATATCAAACATTTTCAGCGCTTCGCTTACTTCACCTTCAGGCAAGCGCACCTGTATCAAACGTCTAGTATCAGGGCAAAGCGTGGTTTCCCATAACTGCTCTGGGTTCATTTCTCCTAGCCCTTTAAAACGCTGGATACTGAGCTTTTCTTCAGCAATGCCTTCACGTTTAAGCTTTTCTATCATCGACATTTTTTCAACATCATCGGACACATAGATTTTACGCAAAGGTTTGTTCTTACCTTGTGCAGGTACATCAATCCGATATAGCGGCGGCTGGGAGATATACACATGCCCACGCTCAATCAGCTTAGGCGCGTGCCTCAACAGCATAGTCAGTAGCAGCACTTGAATATGCGAACCATCGACGTCTGCATCAGATAAAATACATAACTTACCGTAGCGCAGACCAGAAAAATCTGGGTTGTCTTTTAACGTATGCGGCTCTATGCCCAAGGCGACAAAAATGTCATGCACTTCTGAGTTAGCAAAGATACGCCCAGCATCCACCTCCCAAGTGTTCAATACTTTACCCCGCAG
>CAZZDN010000152.1:0-3399 GCA_964652655.1 uncultured Methylotenera sp. | reverse complement strand
CCTCTAAACGAATAGACGCTTGCGTAGAAATCACCGCAGCCCCACCCATCACGCCCGCCGCAAGCACAGTGGCAATTTCACCTTCTGGATGAAAAAGACGCTGTGTTGCCACTGGGGCAAGAATCACTGGATGTGCGAAGTTATCCCCAAACAAATCGCAGCGCGTATGCCCATGTGCAACATCTGATAGCACGCGAGGTAGCAGTGTCGATGCTGCCCAAGCATTGCGGTTAGCGGCCAAGGTCAATTCGTCTGCGGCACCACCTTGCAAATAGGCCCATGCACCGCTTTCAATATAGGATGATGCATAGCGCTCGTAATCCGCAGCACAGACGATGTCTGACGGAATCGCACTAAGTGAAGGCTGTGCCATTATTTGCCCCACTGCCTTAATAAATTATGATAATGGCCAGTCAATGCAACGATTTCCGCGTTATTGCCAACCTGAGCACGCAATTTAAGCACGGTCATATCAAGCTCGAACAACATATTGCGTTGCCATGCATCGCGCACCAAGCTTTGTACCCATAAAAAAGAGGCCACGCGCGCACCTGATGTAACGGGCGCTACCCGATGCAAACTGGATGATGGATACACAATGGCATCGCCAGCTGGTAACTTGACCTCGTGACTGCCATAAGTGTCTTCTACAATGAGTTCACCGCCTTCGTAGGCTTCAGGTTCTGATAAGAATACGGTGACGGATACATCCGTTCGTAACCGTTCACCAGTGTTTCTATCCATCTGAATCGCGTTATCAACATGGTTGCCATAAGTACCCCCGTCAGCATACCGATTGAACATTGGTGGCAAGATGCGATCGGGCAATGCAGCCGATACAAATAAAGGATGCCGTTCTAATGCAGCAACAATTGCCTGTGATAAACCAAGATATTGTGCAGACGCGGTTGAGAACTGCTCGTTACATTTAACTTCTGCAGCTAAAGGCCCAGCCGTCGCTGAGCCGTCCACCCATGCACCCGCATCAAGCGTATCACGCAGAGTAATGACATCCTGTTTAGATAAAACCTCAGGGATATGTAACATCATGATTAAAACTCACAAAATAAAAAATGCCCACCAGCGATTTACTGGTGGGCTTAACCACTTAGCAAACTAGAACATGAACTCGGCTGTTAATAATGCTGAGCGTGGCTGACCTAGACGCACACGACCCCCACCGTTGTTCAACGTTTCGATGTATTCTTTATCAAAAATGTTGTACACATTAAGGCGCAAGTTAAGCTGCTTATTCACTTTGTATGACGCCATTGCATCTGCGGCCCAATAGGATGGAATTTCCGGCATATTTTGCGTTGACGGATCAACATTGGTCACTAGGCGCTTTTGGTCTCCCATGTAGCGCGCCCCACCGCCAAGCGTGAAATCACCAAAACTATATTGGCTCCATACGGTGGCGCTGGTCTCGGGGGTCCAACGTACACCATTGGTCACTACGCCTGTATCATTTTGCTGATCTAGTGCCTTAGCACGCATTTTGGTAATACCCGCAGACAACTGCCATGCTCTGGTTAACTGCCCTACCGCCATGAACTCAATACCATTCACACGGGTACGGCCATTTTGTACCGCTTGCCCTTGGTCATCAAAAGAGGCTTGTTTGCTGTTCTCTGTGCTGAACACAGCGGCAGTTAAGTTAAGTTGATTATTAAGAATGTCCCACTTCGTCCCTAACTCAATATTGTCGGTTTTTTGTGGATCCATCGCCCCATTGTTTTGATTATTAGCAGTTGCTGACAATGCAAAGTTTGCGCTTCCTGGTGGGGTATATGAAGTGGCATAGGACGTATAAATACTGCCATTAGGCGCAGGCTTGTAGAGCAGGCCAGCTTTCCAGCTTAACAAGTTATCGGCGTTACTGCCTTTTGTAGGTGCAATTGAGCCAACAGCATACCCAGGAAATTGCGCTTGGTTAGTAGAAGTAACAATGGTTCCGCCATCAGTTTTAGTGTTGTAGCGCTCGTAACGCAAACCTGCGTTCACTTGCCATTGATCAGTAAGATCTACCGTATTAAACGCATACATCGCCGCAGTCACTGTTCTGCCATCAGTATTGGTCCCGGGAATCGCGTAAGGGATACCCAGTAAATCATTTGAGTTAGGGTTATAGAGATTTGCCGCGGGGTTAATGATAGCCGTATAAGTGACACCATTCACTGTTTGCGCGGTCGTGCCAAATCCTTTGCTTTTTTGGCTTTCATACATAAACTCAAGACCACCAGTCAATGTATTTTTAAAACCACCTAAATCGAACATGGTATTTAAACTTGTTTGATTCACGAGTATTTCATCATCACGGTCTATACGTTGACGTGAGCGATTCACCGTCCAAGTTGCTGGGTCTGCAGTAGAGGCAGTCAATCCAGAAGTGCCTGTATTGATACCAGTTGCAACGCGGTCCATATTGGTTTTACCGTAGCGTGAAATATTACGTATTGTGGTTTTGTCGTTAAGATCATGCTCGAACTTAGCGGTAAACATATCCGCATTGACTTTTTCATAATCGTTGTCGCTACCGTAGAAGTTTTCACGGTCTACTTTTCTACCGCTATTTAAAGTGGCAGAAGCATTATAAAAACCTTTCATCCCAATCGTAGGGATACCACCATCAGGCGTGTTGTCTTGACGCACATGTTGGGAATAAAGATATAAGCGTGTAGGCGTACCTAAACCAAATGCAATAGATGGGGCAATGGAAAAGTTTTGGTTATCCACTTGATCGCGCTTATCTACGTTGCCATCAAAGCCAACTGCATTTAAACGGACGGCAACAGTGTCACCTAACTTTTCACCCAAATCTATCGTTGCACGTTTTTTATCTGCCGTACCGTAACTAATCGTCGCCATATTGACGCTATCCAGACTTGGCAATTTGCTAATCAGGTTGACATACCCAGATGCAGCACCACGCCCGATATCTGCTCCGGCAGGGCCTTTTACTACTTCAATTTGTTCTAGGTTATATACATCACGAGTCACTGCACCCAAATCGCGAATACCATCTACAAATAATGAGTTTTGTGTTGCAAAACCACGCATAGAGAAGGTATCACCCGCTGAAGTATTCCCATTTTCACCCAGTTGCATGGTGATGCCTGGAGTATTGCGCAACGCATCTGTTAAGGAAATGACGCCTTGCTCACGTAGCACTTCTTTTTTAATGACTTGCACAGTTTGCGTTGTATCAATTAATGGTTTGGTGAACTTAGTGCTTGCTGATGTGTTAGCTTTAAATGGCACATCAGGTGTCGCTGTGACATTCACTTCTGGTAACTGCTCAGCATTCTCTGGTTCATCGGCTCCATTTGCACTGAAGGACAATGTGGCCGCAACTAAACCTGCAATACGCAAAGGGTTGGGTTGACGAAGCCGAATATA
>CAZZDN010000151.1:0-3484 GCA_964652655.1 uncultured Methylotenera sp. | reverse complement strand
TGAAGATGGTGTAAAAGCAAAAAGGCAACCTCGGTTGCCTTTTTTGTTATACTTTGTGGATACATTCCCAGTGTAAATAGAAATAGATCTGAATAACACATGAACAAATTAAATATCGTAATCTTAGCTGCGGGTAAAGGCACTCGTATGCATTCTGATTTACCTAAAGTCTTACATACCGTTGGCGCAAAGCCAATTTTGGGCCATGTGATTGATTGTGCGAAAGCATTGCAGCCTAAAAAGATTATTGTTGTTTATGGTTTTGGTGGTGAGCGTGTTAAAGAAGCGTTTAGCACTGAGGAGATAACTTGGGTCAATCAAGCTGAACAACATGGCACTGGGCATGCGGTGCAGCAGGCTCTGCCCTACCTAGATGCAGATGCTGATACGCTAATTTTGTTAGGTGATGTGCCACTGGTCGATGTGAATGCCTGTAAGCGTCTGGTTGCGCAGGCTGATAACAAGCTTGCAATTTTATCTTTCAATAAGGCTGACCCTACCGGTTACGGGCGCATTGTGCGTAATGTAAAGGGTGATGTGAGGGCGATTGTGGAACATAAGGATGCTACTGATGAGCAGCGTAAAATTGTTGAGGTAAATACTGGCATTATGGCGATGCCTAATGCTCAACTCAAAAATTGGCTATCAAGAATCAGTAACAACAATGCACAGCGAGAATATTATCTGACCGATATCGTTGCATTAGCAGTTGCAGATGAAGTTGGCGTAGTGGCTGAAATCACCAATGATGAATGGTCTGTGACCGGTATTAATGCGAAATCAGATTTGGCGCAGATTGAGCGTGTGTATCAGACCAGAATCGCGCAAGCTTTATTACAGAAAGGGGTCACTTTGAAAGACCCCGCGCGCATTGACGTGCGTGGTGATCTGCAGTGTGGTCGCGATGTTGAGATAGATGTGAACTGTGTCTTTGAAGGTAATGTGTCATTGGGAGACCGTGTAACAATTGGCGCTCACTGTGTGATCAAAAATGCTGTGATTGCGACAGGCACGCAGATCGCACCATTTACACATATCGATGATACCGCAATCGGTGAAAACAGTCGTATCGGCCCTTTTGCACGCTTGCGCCCAGGGACGACACTTGCAAGCGATACGCATGTCGGAAACTTTGTTGAGCTGAAAAACGCCCAAGTAGATGTGGGAAGTAAAATCAACCATTTAAGCTATGTGGGCGATAGTACTGTAGGTAAAAGTGTCAATATAGGTGCTGGTACCATTACCTGTAACTATGATGGTGCGAATAAATTTAGGACAGTAATTGAGGACGGCGCTTTTATTGGCTCTGATTCACAATTGGTCGCGCCAATTACTATTGGTAAAAATGCCACGATTGCCGCAGGCTCTACCATTACGAAAGACGCGCCGGCTGATGCCCTTACCTTCTGCCGTGCCAAAGACCAGAAGTCTATTGTGGGATGGAAGCGTCCGCAAAAAATTAAGAAATAGCCAGTTAATTTATTTTTAGTAGTTGTAAGGGTTGAGCGGCTGAGTCAATCCTGAATTTAAGCATCTACTAGGAAAATATAAGAAAGAAAAACTATGTGTGGCATTGTAGGTGCAGTAGCAAATAGAAACGTTGTTTCGAATTTAATCGAGGGTTTAAGCCGTTTAGAATACAGAGGCTATGACTCAGCTGGTGTTGCTGTATTAAACGGCACAGGCATTGAGCGCGTACGCGCCGTGGGCAGAGTTTCAGCCATGACAGAAAAGGCCAATGAATCTCAACTCAGCGGCTTGGTTGGTATCGGCCATACACGCTGGGCTACGCACGGCGGAGTGACCGAAAGCAATGCCCACCCGCATGTGTCCCCCAGCCAAACTAGTGGCGAAATTGCGGTGGTACATAACGGCATCATTGAAAACCACGACGAACAGCGCACCCATTTAAAAAGCTTGGGTTATGTGTTTACATCACAAACCGATACTGAGGTGATTGCACATTTAATTCATTATTACCATCAATCACTGCCTTTATTAGCTGCAACACAAAAAGCAGTCACTGAACTGACTGGCGCATTTGCGATTAGTGTCATTTCTAAAAAAGAGCCAGAGCATATGGTGACAGCGCGTTTGGGTTGCCCATTATTAATTGGCTTAGGTGAAGGCGAGAACTTTATTGCTTCTGATGTTTCTGCCGTACTCTCTGTTACCCGTAAAGTCATTTATCTAGAAGATGGTGATGTGGCAGATATTCGCCGAGATGGGGTCACTATTTTAGGGCGCGATGGGCTTGAGGTGACACGTAAAATCCATATGAGTGATGTGTCACTCGCGAGTTTGGAGTTAGGTCCATATTCCCACTTCATGCAAAAAGAGATTCATGAGCAACCGCGTGCGCTTACAGACACGATTGAGGCGTTAATTGATGACAATCAGTTCTCACCAGCGTTGTTTGGAGAAGCTGCCACTGACCTATTTAAGCAAGTAGATTGTATTTTAATTTTGGCTGCAGGTACTAGCTTCTACGCTGCGCTTACCGCCAAATATTGGCTGGAAAGTATTGCTAAGCTGCCTACCAATGTAGAAATTGCAAGTGAATACCGTTATCGTGAGTCTGTACCTAATCCGCGTCAGTTAATTGTGACTATTTCACAGTCTGGTGAGACGCTCGATACGATGGAAGCCTTAAAACACGCAAAGGCATTAGGTCAACATCTTACTTTAGCTATTTGTAACGTGCAGGAGAGCGCTATTCCGCGCGCTTCAGCATTAGTGTTTTATACACGTGCTGGTGCAGAAATTGGAGTTGCTTCTACCAAAGCCTTTACGACGCAATTAGTCGCCCTATTCACTTTAGCGGCTACATTGGCAAAACAACGCGGATTGTTAGATAAAGAGGCTGAGCTGTCACATTTAAACGCGTTACGTCAATTAGCTGGTAGTGTGCAGCATGCGTTGAACTTAGAACCACAAATTCGTGAGTGGGCAAAGTCATTTGCCAACAAACAGCACGCTTTATTCTTAGGCCGTGGTATCCACTACCCTATCGCGCTGGAAGGTGCATTGAAGCTTAAAGAGATTTCTTATATCCATGCCGAGGCTTACCCTGCCGGCGAGCTTAAACACGGCCCCTTGGCGCTTGTAGATGGTGAGATGCCGGTAGTTGTAATTGCCCCGAATGATGCTTTGCTGGAAAAAGTGAAGTCGAATATGCAAGAAGTGAAGGCGCGAGGTGGTGAGCTCTTTGTATTTGCGGATGCAGACAGCCATTTTACTGAATCAGAAGGTGTGCATGTGATTCGTACCCCACGTCATGTGGGCGTGCTTTCTCCTATTTTGCATACTATTCCTGTGCAGATGTTGGCCTACTATTCTGCGCTATTAAAAGGGACTGATGTGGATAAGCCAAGGAATCTGGCGAAAAGCGTGACCGTAGAATAGGGATTTCTTTTGCATATTTAGGATTTGTCGGAGAGTAATAAAGTTTCATACTAAGTATTAAAGTATCATACCAAGTAAT
>CAZZDN010000150.1:0-3516 GCA_964652655.1 uncultured Methylotenera sp. | reverse complement strand
TTTGAATTCTTCTGGATAACGTTTACCGCTCATTTGTCGCCTTTCTTTAGTTGCCATTATTACGGCTCAAAGGCGTCTAGTAAACTAGTGGCGATTCACTGCTGATGATCAGCAGGCTACAATCAAGCGTCTGCAATCCGAGCTTAAACGTGTCACCGAAGAGCGTGACATCCTAAAAAAGGCCGCCGCGTACTTTGCCAGAGAATCCCAGTAAGGTACGCATTCATCCGCAACCACGAGTCGGAGCATTCCGTGCGACGCATGTGCCGCGTGATGAATGTGCATCCCAGCGGTTACTATGCATGGCGCACATCACCTACATCGGCCCGCCAGCGTGAAGACTCCAGGTTATTAGGCCTCATTAAGCAGTTCTGGCTGGAAAGCGGTGGCGTCTATGGCTACCGCAAGGTAACCGATGATATGCGTGATACGGGGGAACGTTGTAGTAGACACCGTGTGTATCGACTGATGCGCACTGAGGGATTACGCTCTCAAACCGGTTATCGTCGTCGCCCTGGTACTCGCTACAGTCGGCCATCAACCGTCGTGCCCAATCATGTTGCGCAGCAGTTTAATGTTACCGAGCCTAACAAGATATGGGTGACAGATATTACCTACATCCGCACCCATGAAGGTTGGCTCTATCTTGCTGTGGTATTGGATCTGTTCTCGCGCCAAGTGATTGGCTGGTCAATGCAGCCACGCATGGAAAGCGAACTGGCGATCAATGCGTTACTGATGGCAGTTTGGCGCAGGCAACCAGAGCAACAAGTCATTATTCATTCGGACCAAGGCAGTCAATTCAACAGTTATGAGTGGCAGGATTTTTTAAAAGCTCACAACCTATGCGCCAGCCAGAGTCGGCGTGGCAATTGTTATGATAACGCTGTCGCTGAGAGCTTTTTCCAGTTACTGAAACGTGAACGCATACGTCGTAAAACGTATTTAACGCGAGAGGATGCAAGGCAGGATGTGTTTGATTATATCGAAATGTTTTACAACCCAAGACGCCGACATAGTTACGCCAATCGGCTTTCTCCAGTAGAATTTGAAAGGCAATACTTCAGTAGGCAAGAAAGTGTCTAGTAAGGACTGGTCGATTCACACCGATGCTGTCTTTCAATTGAATTGGAAATGCCGCTGATGCACGAAAACCCAAACCAACTAAATCATCTTTCCACGCATGCGTTGATGGCTCTTGTTGCATATCATTACAAATGTGAGGCTCACCAGAGCGGAAGACCAAGTTGGTCAAACCGACATCTTCGTGTTTATCATCTGAGAAAAACTTAACGCGCTTAAGGTAATTGTCTTTATCACCCCATGAAGCGACAGGGACGAGTTGGCTGGTTTTTGTGTCGTTCCAACCAATCCAAGCCATACGAAAACCACCTTCTTCAACCAGTATCTGACATACTTTTTTGAATAACTCTTCTCGTGTCGGGAGCCAGATAATCGCTTGGTTGATTTTGGTAAGTGCGGCATATAAACGAGATAGTTGGGCAATTTCTCGTTCATTTTCTTTTAGGACGGTGATGTCACGTATTAGGCCAAGAATATTGCCATCTGGCATGGTAGTAGCGATGACCTCTGCACTAAATTCAGACCCATCTTTGCGCTTTAATAACCATTCCCGTTTGTAATCTGATTTTGCATTGATAGCATCCAGCGCAGGCTGAATGTAAGAGGACTCACTTTGCACGACAATTTCAGATGCGTGCATACCCACTAACTCGTCACGCGTGTACCCTAACATTCGACATACACTGGGGTTTGCATCTAGATAATAGCTTTGGGCATCGGCGATAAGAATCCCATCGGGCGCGTACTCAAACAACGCACGATACCTTGCTTCACCAGCTTGTGGTGCTGCATTTTTCCCTACTTCTTCAGCCAATTGTTTCTTAACATTAAGGTTTGTCAAGATAGCTCATTCTCTAGGTTTTTTTGTTGTTCAATTTTATAAACGGAAGGAAAATAAAATTGTGTATGGTTCGTAATCTACACGTAATTTTATTTAAGTGAAACATAAAAATGCAAATAAATCATTTATTTGCATGGAAACTGATTAATCACAATCCGCCTATTTGGTTTGTAGATTTTGATATGGATAGACTAAGGGAACGATTGCCAGCTGATTTAATCCAATTTTTAGATTAGCAATAAGAAACTTAAACATTGCACGCAAACAGGGAAAAATTAAGTACATGATAGATTTGGCACTTTTTTAGTGCTTTATGTATACTGTAATCATTTGAATTAGTTAATGTTTCTCAGGTGTATAGTGTAGTTAGGGCTGTTTTGGTTATAAATTATGGTGCTTTAATGAAGTTCGGTTTTTTATTGTTGACGACTGAGGTTGATTATTACCACTAATTTAAATTATAGAAAGCAGATTCTACTGCCACTGATTGTTGCATCAATGATTCTTTTGATTGCAATGTCTTGGGTGTTTTTTAGCGCACAAAATTTGATGGCCTTGGCAAATCGTAAAGCAGAAATTGCCGATACACGCTACGAAATTGTTAAATTATTTAATACTGTTGTAGATGCTGAAACAGGACTCAGAGGTTACTTGCTCACAGGTAGTGTGCAATTTCTTGAGCCATATAATCGATCAGCACAAGAAACCCAAGCGCTATTTTCCCAAATAGAAAGTCGTCAAAAAGATTTCACGGGGTTTGCGCCCATCCTTGTTAGGTTGAATAAGCTCATAGAAGAGAAATTTAGTCGCATTGAATCAACCTTGCGTGTGCAACTTACTGCGGGTTCTTATTCGCCGCATTTAACACTTTCAACGGATGCCAGCAAAGCGCTGATGGATAAAATTAATGGAGAGATTAATCAACTAGATAAAGTCATGATGACCGAGGCAGAGAATGTAGATTTAGCCCTAGGTTTGATGATTAGTCGTTTGAAGTTAGGTTCATTAATCCTTGTGGTTTTAATCATCACTATATTACTGCTCAACTACAGAAGAACCATATGGCTATTTGAGCATGCGTCTTCAAGCCAAGAGTTGGCAGAGGAGTTTGGCTATCTTGCTATGCATGATGCCCTAACACATTTACCTAATCGCAGAAGTTTTGAACAGTATCTAAAAAAATCAATTTCACAGGCTAATCGGTATACACAACAGGTTGGTTTGTTGTACATGGATTTAGATGGATTTAAGGTAATTAATGATCAATATGGGCATGATGTTGGCGATGATGCTTTAATTGGTGCTGTTACCAGTATCAAGGGGGTGTTACGAGATTTTGACTTTTTGGCAAGAGTAGGCGGAGATGAGTTCGCGTTAGTAGTGCACCATTTTAATGACCCCAGTGAATTGTTAGTTCTCGCTAATCGCATTATCCAGTCGTTGAAAGCACCAGTGATGACGATTGAAAATAATGACGTACTGATGGGGGTGAGTATTGGTATTGCCATTTACCCAAGCCAAGTTAAAAATATCAAAGCCCTCATTTCTGCCGCAGATGAGGCAATGTATCAGGCAAAAGCGACTGGTAAGAA
>CAZZDN010000149.1:1940-3536 GCA_964652655.1 uncultured Methylotenera sp. | reverse complement strand
TCATTAGCCCATTTGCCTCCACAACTGCCAATGCAATCTATAGCGGCGCGATTAACGCTACATCTGGCGCAATTAAACAGATGATGCAAACCATCACGCAAACATACCAACATCAACCGAAAGTGATCATCAGTGGTGGTAACGCCATGGCAATACAGCAAAGCTTGCATGAGGAACACTTAGAGAAAACCCTAAATCAGAATTCGCCAGACATGGCGACGCTGCAAACAGAAAAAACTGTTACGATTGTAGATAATTTAGTTTTGCATGGCCTTTACTTACTCGCAACGCTAGCAACTCCACCAACGACACAAAGCTGATTCGCATGAAATATCTTTTTTGGTTACTTTTACTAATTAACATAGCATTATTTGGCTATTTCAATCGAGATATTGTTTTACCCAAACCAGCCCCAACACTAGAGGCAGAAATCTCTCCTGAAAAAATTAAAATCTTGTCGCCGGAAGAAATTGAGGCACTCGCTGTTGCAAAAAAAACAGTGGTCGTAGCACCACCGCCAGTGATGGATGTGTGTTTTGAATGGAGTGTATTTTCAGAGGCCAACTTGAGCAATGCACAAATGGCGCTTCAAAGCCTAACATTACAAGCCACGGTCAAAGAGCAAACGGTACAGTCCGCTAAACGCTTTTGGGTATATAAACCACCAGTGAAATCCAGCACAGAGGCACTTAAAAAAGCCGCTGAGTTTAAAGAGATGGGTATCACAGATGTATTTGTCGTACAGGAACCCAAATGGAAAAATGCGATTTCTTTTGGGATTTTTAGCGACGAACAACTCGCTATCAACCTGCAAAAAGAGCTACAAGCGAAAGGCATTAAAAACGTTGAAAAAGCATTACGTAGCCAAGGAAAAAGCTACTCGAGCTTACTACTCAAAAATCTAAATGAGACTGAAATAGCGGAGATTAAAAAACTAAAACCTAGCTTCCCTGCTGCAGAGCTTAAAGAAGTCAGTTGCGAAGCGAATTAAGCAAGTTTGCACTTTTAGAAACCTGATATAAATAAGGGTTATGGGGTGCGTTTTTAGTCACCATATCGTTTAAATCACATATCGTTTAAATCACATATCGTTTAAACCAAACGTTAAGCTGGAAATAGCTTACCTGGATTTAAGATATTATTCGGGTCAAAGGTCAACTTAAGTGACTTCATGACACCTATCGTGGTTGCATCAATTTCACGCGGTACAAACGGACGCTTTGCCATGCCCACACCATGCTCACCAGACAAAGTCCCTTGTAGCGATAACACTAGGCTGAACACTTCGTCCAAACATTGATAAGCACGCTTCATTTCATCTGGGTTATCTGGATTCACTAGTAAATTCACGTGAATATTACCGTTACCCGCATGCCCAAAATTAACATTAGAAATTTGGTGCTGTGATGCCAATTTCTCTAAACCGGTAAGTAATGCAGGCAAATGTGAAACTGGCACCGCAATGTCTTCATTAATCTTTTTAGGGGCAATGTCTTTAAGCAATGGAGACAAAGCCTTGCGCGCAGCCCACAGCGCTTTAGTATCATGCGCTGGTTTTGCTTCAATCAAACCAGCCACTTGGCAGGCCTGTAAAAT
>CAZZDN010000149.1:0-1840 GCA_964652655.1 uncultured Methylotenera sp. | reverse complement strand
ATTTAGGCAAAGGGGTTAGTTTCAGTGTAGCTTCACAAATCACCGCTAACGTGCCTTCAGAGCCAACCAGCAAACGTGTTAAATCATAACCGACCACACCCTTACTGGTATAACAACCAGTTTTGATGATTTCGCCCTTACCCGTCACTGCCTTTAAACCAAGAATATGATCACGTGCCACACCGTATTTCACTGCGTGCGGGCCTGCAGCACAAGTCGCCAAGTTGCCGCCAATGCTGCAATATGCTGCACTTGAAGGATCTGGCGGCCAAAAGAAGCCTACTGGTTTAATTTCATCTTGTAGCACTTGATTCAGCACCCCAGGTTCCACAATCGCCATGCGGTTATCTGGGTCTACACTGATAATTTTATCCATGCGCTCCAAAGAAAGGGCAACACCGCCAGCTTCCGGCACACTGCCGCCTGCCGTCCCCGTACCGCGGCCACGGGGCACCACTGGCACTTTGTGTTCATTACAAAGCAAGATAACGCTTTGCACTTCTTCTATTGTGAGCGGAAAAACAACCGCGATTGGGCTATGGTAATTGCGTGAATTATCATAGGCATAGGCATAGCAATCTACAGGGTCGGTATAGACGCGGTCTGAAGGTAAAATGCTTTGGAGTTGTTGCAAAAAAGCAGTGTGAGAGATATCGCTCATGGTAGCAAGAACAAAAAATTATCGACAACGTTTTTATCGCCAGTAGTGGTCTGGTCCACTGGTTGCTTACCAACCATTACTTGGCCGCGTTTATTTTCCTTGCGATCAAATACCAGATTCTCACCCATCACCACCCGAACCCAATCCGGGTAGCTATAGCCATTACCATTGTAATCATCCAGTATGGCACCTACGCCGCCACCATAAAATACGTTACCAACCATCCCATCATTGACTCGGGAAATTAGAGTTGCATAACCTGTAGCCTCGCCCTCTTTTTCGCAAGTAACCATTAGATTTTGAGCAGAGCGATGTACGGTAAGCGTGCCTGAGGAAAAGGTTAGCCAATCACCACGCTCATTTCTGGCACGGCATTTAGCACTGACAATCATCACATTATCTTTTGAATATGTTTCAATTTGCACCCGTTGATAATCCTCTTTGGTTAATGACGCACAGCCACTAAACATACTCACCATCAGAGCTAGCAAAACATATTGAAATAACATCTTCATTGCCTTGGCCTTTTTTGAACTTGAACTAGCCTAGCGTTACACATGCCTGACTAGTTCAATATTTACACGATCAAGAAATTAGCGTTTTTTGATGTAAAGGTCAGTAATGGTGCCTTCTTTCATCTCCGCCGCAAAACACACGGTTTCAGACAAAGTAGGATGCGCATGAATAGTTAATCCCAAATCATGTGCATCTGCGCCCATTTCGATTGCCAATACAGCTTCAGCCAGTAACTCACCAGCGTTCACACCAACAATACCAGCACCAATCAAACGATGCGTCTCTTTATCGAAGATTAATTTGGTTGCACCCTCAGTACGTGCGATAGATAACGCACGACCACTGGCCGCCCATGGGAAGCTAGCTTTCTCAATCGCGATACCTTTAGCTTTCGCTTCAGTCTCGGTCACGCCTACCCAAGCCACTTCTGGGTCTGTGTAAGCCACTGAAGGAATCACCGATGCAACAAACTCGACTTTTTCACCAGCAATCACTTCAGCCGCTACTTTAGCTTCATGCGTTGCCTTGTGTGCCAACATAGGCTGACCAACAATATCGCCAATCGCAAAAATATGCGGCACATTGGTACGCATTTGTTTATCTACATGGATAAAGCCATAGTCATCCACCGCCACGCCTGCATTTTCTGCACCGATGTTTTTA
>CAZZDN010000148.1:0-3542 GCA_964652655.1 uncultured Methylotenera sp. | reverse complement strand
ATTTTTAATCATGTTTAATGACTCTTAGCAATCTTGAGATAATTAACTGACGAAACTCACTAGCGCGCAGCTACCAACGCAAAGGCTTTCTTAGCCGCGGCTAAGGTAAAAGCAATATCATCATCTGTATGTGCGGCAGACACAAAACCAGCCTCAAATGCAGACGGCCCTAAATAAACGCCCGACGCCAGCATGCTATGAAAGAATAGATTGAAGTTATCTTTATTAGTCTGCATCACTTCCGCAAAGCTCGTAGGACATTGCTCACTGAAATACAAGCCGAACATCCCCCCTACGCTTTGCGCACTAAATACCACACCAGCCTCTTTGGCTAAGGTCACCAAACCATCCACTAACTTTTTAGTCATTGCGGTTAATTTGGCATGAAAGTCCGGCGCTTGAATCAGCTTCAAGGTCTCCAAACCAGCGGTGACTGCGACTGGATTACCAGATAAAGTACCAGCTTGATAAACCGCGCCCAACGGTGCTAAAAATTGCATAATATCTTTACGACCACCGAAGGCGCCTACCGGCAAGCCGCCGCCAATCACCTTACCTAGCGTGGTCATATCCGGCTGAATGCCGTACAACGCCTGCGCACCACCTAAATGCACACGGAAACCAGTCATCACCTCATCAAAAATCAGGACCGTGCCGTGTTGCGTACATAGTTCGCGCAAGGTTTGCAGAAACTCCATATGCGGTACCACTAGGTTCATATTGCCGACCACAGGCTCAATAATCACACAGGCGATTTCATCACCCGCTTTTGCAAACAGCTCTTTCAATTGTTGCGTGTTGTTATATTCCAGCGTCAATGTATGCGCCGCTACTTCTGCCGGCACACCCGCTGAACTAGGCTCACCAAAGGTCAACAGACCAGAGCCCGCTTTTACCAACAGCGCATCGGAATGGCCATGGTAGCAACCTTCAAACTTCACCAATTTATTACGACCAGTAAAGCCACGCGCTACCCGAATCGCACTCATGGTGGCTTCGGTACCGCTGCTCACCAAACGCACTTGCTCCATACTAGGCACCAGCTTATTGATCAATGAAGCCATTTCCAACTCCAAGCCGGTTGGCGCGCCAAATGACAGACTATTGGCAGCAACCGCTTGCACTGCGCTAATGACGTCCGGATGGGCGTGACCAACGATCATCGGCCCCCAAGAGTTGATGTAATCAATATACTCTTTACCATCCACGTCCCACAGCTTAGAACCCAGGCCTTTTTTGAAAAAGATAGGCGTGCCACCTACGCTACGGAACGCACGCACGGGTGAATTAACACCGCCGGGAATAAGTTGTTGTGATTTTTCAAAAAGGGCTTGATTGGCTGAGGTCATGATTGAAATAGCTTTGTAAATTGTTGAGAAGTTGATTTTACGTCATCCGCATTAAAAATTGCATTGATGACCGCTATGGAGTTTGCGCCAGCGGCAATCGCTAAAGCCGCATTTTCTAAGGTAATACCACCGATTGCGACGCTAGGTACTTTAAGTTCGGTTTTTGCTTGCGTAAATAAATCCAAGCCAGCGACTGGCGCATTGGGTTTGGTGCTAGAAGCAAAACAAGCGCCAAATGCTACGTAATCCGCACCCAATTGTTGGGCTGAAACGGCTAAATCGAAACGGTTATAACAAGATGCGCCCAAAAGTTTATTATTACCTAGTCTAGCCCTCGCCTCAGCCAAGTTTCCGTCATCTGCACCCAAATGTACGCCATCTGCATCCAACGTCAAACAGAGTTTGATGGAATCGTTAATAATGAACGGCACTTCATATTGGCGACATAAGGGCAGTAGTGCGCGCGCCTGCTGTGTTTGCAACTTATGATTGGCTAGTTTATTGCGGTATTGCAACACTGAAATGCCACCCTGCAAGGCAGCCTCCACCTTGGCAAGCATACGTTCCGTATTTTGCTCATCTGGTGTAATCGCGTAAAGCCCTTTAATGACCGACATCTTTCAATTTTACCTGAAGAGGATTTAGTGCGCTTTTACACTACCATCACCACTGTTGACGACCGCATCTTCTTCATCGCGCGCCCAGAACATCCGGTCTGGAATATATTGCCCCATGCCAGGCCTAAAGCCGTTTTTAAGGGTTTGCCATGTATACTCCTGCGCTTCCAGCACAGCATCTTCTATGCTTAAGCCATGCGCCATGCACGCAGCAATCGCACTCGTCAGCGTACAGCCCGAACCATGGTAACTACCTGGCAAACGCTCCCATTTATAGGCTTTGATTAGCTTATCTTCACCATACAGGGTATTGGTCACCTCCGTCGTGCGCTCATGTGTACCTGTAATCAGCACGTACTCACTACCCATTGCCAGCAAACGTGCGGCACTTTCATCCAGCGACGTCAACTCCACTTCTTCAGCTTCATCTGCGAATGCAAACCGGCGCGCCTCTATACTATTCGGGGTAATTAAGGTTGCTTGCGGAAACAGTAACTCAACCATGGCTTCCATCATTTCATCACTGCTTAAATCATCGCCACGACCAGACGTTAAGATCGGGTCTATCAATAACGGAATATCCGGATAATCCGCCATGATTTCTGCAATCACCGCTACATTTTCAACTGAACCCAGCAAGCCCAATTTGAAAGCAGATACCTGCACGTCTTCTAAAATCGCACGCGCCTGATCATTCACCCAGTCTGAATCCATCGCTAGCACGCCATCCACACCCACTGTATCTTGCGCGGTAATCGCTGTCACTACCGACAAAGGATGGCAGCCGATACTGGCAAAAGTAAGGATATCTGCCTGCAAGCCGGCGCCACTGCTGGGGTCTGTGCCCGCAAATGTTAAAACTGATGGAGGTGCTTGGTTTGCCATAATATAATCGCTAACTACTAGAAGGTGGAGCGGGTGACGGGAATCGACTATTGCCTTGTAACGCTCGCCAGTTCTTGATTTCTTAAAATCAAAGTTAAATTTTATTCGTTTTTTAATATTTTTTTAACTTTGTGTACTTTAATTTGGAGTTATTTTATCACTAATAAAAAAGCCCACCTAAGTGAGCTTGATTATTTGTAAAAAAACTTACTTTAATCAACTTTAACGATTTGTTATGTTGATAGTTGGTTCGCCGTGCAGTGGAAAGCTACAGTTAGCTTTATATGGCAACATTGCACCCATACCATTTTTAGCCTCAAATTCCAGTTCAACCCATGTTTCACCTGTTCCTTGCGAGGTATTTACTGCTTGTCCAAATAATGAAAAATCAACGGACGATGGAAATTGTGCTGACTTTCTTACGGACTCTTGGCAAATTGTTAAAGCGGCCTCTTTTGAAAAAGATTGCTCCAGCATCGTTTTTACTCCACCTGAGTTAGCCGCAGTGGTTTCAGTAAAGAATTTATTGTTTCTATCTTTTAACTCTGACTCTTCAAATCTATAGCGTTCCGAGTGTTCTTTATTTTTATCGTAACAATCTGTAAATATTTTTATATTTTCACGAGTGCTTGAATCTGAAACCTCAGACATTTCAACATACCAACATTGGTCATTCGTTGTAGCCAAAAAT
>CAZZDN010000147.1:0-3551 GCA_964652655.1 uncultured Methylotenera sp. | reverse complement strand
TGAATCAGATTTCTTCGTTTCAAATCGATAATTACCTGCCATTTATGCGCGACGTGGTGCGTTGTGAGCAGTCCTTGCACGAGCTTAACTTGATGTGGCGGATCATTGAATCATCTGCAAAAATGAATTGCCCAGTTGAGGCGAAAAGTATATTGCCGACGATGGCGGCAACCAGGGATGGTTTTAATCGTCTGGAAAAAGAGTTAGTACTAAGTTTGGTACAAGAGAAAGTAGCAACCGTCTTTAACGAGATTGGTACCAAAGCTAAATATGTGATTAATCTTTTGGTGCGTAACCTATACGAGCGCACTGCTGATGTTGGTTTTTTAGCTACAGATCGTGAGTTGTGCAGTTTTGTTGCAGGGCTGAGTGGTAGTGTTGAAGATATTCGTTTACGATTAAGAGCTTATAGAAGCAAATATACAGTTTACGATGAAATTATTTTGTTGGATTTGCATGGCAACGTTTTAGTCCAGATTAATCAAGAAACGCCAATCGAAGGTAGCTTAGACCCATTAATCTACGAAACATTAACATCAGAGGGTTATGTAGAAACCTATCGCTATACAGATTTACGCCCGAATAAAGATAAAGCGCTGATTTATTCAAAACGGATGTTGCATCCAGAAACTGGCGCAGTGATTGGTATTTTGTGTTTGTGCTTTAACTTTGTGGAGGAGATGGCGGGGATATTTGAATCACATCGTGACCCAAGCATGCGATCAGTGATGTTGTTGTTAGATCAGAATCAACACGTGATAGAAACCAGTGACGCACGCTGGATACCTGTGGGTGCGGTGGTGCCAGTGAATCATGATGCCAAATCTAGCTTAATGATTTATGGTGGTCGTGAATACTTAGTCGCTACATTTAAAGCCAAAGGCTATCAGGGGTATATGGGACCAAAAGGCTGGCAAGGTCAGGTCATGATACCAGTAGATATTGCGTTTACAGGCAAGGAAACCAGCGCACTAAAATCCTTGGACGCTAAGGTGGCAAGGGGATTGTTATCGCATGCACAGTCTTTTTGCCCACCATTGTTTGAGGTGATGACTGCTGCCTCTACTATTCGCCGTGTAGTCTGGAATGGCCAAGTAATGACAGTTGGTCAAAAAGGTGAGTTATTTAAGCTAAAAACCATTTTGGATCAAATTAGCGAAACTGGTACGCGCAGTAATGAGCTATTTGCACAATCGATTAATGATCTCTACGAGACGGTGTTAGCCTCAAGATTGCAAGATTCGGAGTTTATGTCGCACTTGCTGGTAGATTTACTCGACCGAAACTTATATGAGCGTTCCGATGACTGTCGTTGGTGGGCTGTGACACCTGAGCTTAGACTGGCATTGACTTCTGGTCGTATAGATGCCGCGAGTGTGTCACGTATTACGGAGATATTGAATTATATCAATCAACTGTATACGGTTTATACGCGTATTTTTGTTTATGATAAACAAGGGCTTATTATTGCGAGCACTAATGCGGTGGATGAATTAGGCTCAGTCATTGGTTCGAAGATTGATGAGTCGACTTTAACTGAGGTGTTATCTTTACGCAATGAGCAACAGTATTATGTTTCTCCATTTGAGCCTAGTGCACTTTATAAAAACAGACCCACATATATTTACCATGCCGCTATTATGGCGCCAGATGGTGCTGAAGTTGTGGGTGGCATCGGGATTGTGTTTGACGCCACGCCTGAGTTTAATGCGATGTTACTGGGTGGCACAGCAGAGAGTCAATCTATCAAAGCATTTTATATTGATAGAGAGGCTAACATTATTTCAAGTACAGATCCTAGTCGACCTGTTGGTACCTTGTTAGATATTGATCCTGATTTGCTGAGCTTAGGTAACGGAAAAAGTGCATCTCGTATTGTGGTTCGTGATGGACATTACTGTATTCTTGGATGCAGCGTATCTGATGGGTATCGTGAGTTTAAAGTAACGGATGGATATAAAGAAGATGTGATTGCCGTGGTTTATGACGCTTTTGGTGAGGTTAGAAATCATTTTAGCTCTGCAAATGATTCGTCAGCCATCATTCAGTCACATGCAGTTGAGTCAACAGACCCAGAGTTTGCAACATTTTTTGTGGATGAGATACTGTTTGCGTTAGAAGCTGAGATTGTTTTAGAGGCCTTGCCAGCATCGGAGATATCCTCAGTTTCAATCGGTAGTCGCTCTGAGCGTGTGGGGGTCATTGCCATTCAGCACGAGGGGCGAGGGTCTAACTATGTCTGGGTTTATGATCTCAGTTATTTGCTAAGTGGCACGCCTTCTGTGGTAGATAGTAATAGCCAAGTGATTGTGATCATGTGTGGAACACATAAAATAGGTTTGTTGGTTGGGGCATTGCATTCTGTTGCTCAATTCAGTCAGGCGCAAATCAGCACCACACCCCTTGCCGATGAGAAAAGAGGAAATCTGATTAAATGGATTATCAAGGCAAATGATGGCAATCTATTTATTCAATGTGTAGATGTGGATTTTCTCTTAAGAATGCTGACTAATCCGTTTGATCCGGTGAAGCAACAATAAGTAATTGTTTATTGTGATTGAGTGCTGATGAATGAGTGCATTCGCGATTCTTTTTCGTGAGTGCACTAGCTTTAGCCATTGATTTTGCATAGATCTTAAAATTCACCTCATGACATCAAAGCTGAGAATACGCTTTAGCTTGACGCGAATTTGATCTGAAAGATTAAAGTCCCAAACCACTATTACCGTTGCGATTTCCTTCTGCAGCAAAGCGTATTTTTAGAGAGAGGTCGTTGCGGGAATCCGCATAAGCTAATGCATCTTCTTCATCTATTTTGCCATTGCTGTAAAGTTTAAACAGCGATTGATCAAATGTATGCATGCCAATGTCGCCATGCTCTGCCATAATTTCTTTGATTTCTCCCATTTTTTGCTTCTGTATCAACTCACCCATGTAAGGCGTATTAATCATGATTTCAGTCGCAGCGACGCGTTTACTTTGCTTACCTGGAACTAAGCGTTGTGAGATGATTGCAACTAGATTCATCGACATTCCTAGTAGAAGACCATTTCTGCCATCTTCAGGGAAGAATGAAATCACGCGTTCAAGTGCCTGATTTGCATTATTGGCGTGTAATGTGGCTAAACATAAATGGCCTGTTTCGGCATAGGCAAGTGCATTTTTCATCCCTTCCATATCGCGTACTTCACCAATTAAAATCACATCAGGTGCTTGGCGCATCGCATTTTTAAGGCCATTTTCAAATGAAAGGGTATCAATCCCGATTTCTCGTTGATCTACTACTGATTTTTTATGCGGGTGAATAAACTCAATTGGATCTTCTAGTGTAAGAATATGGCCGTTAGTCGTTTCATTACGGTAATCAATCATCGAAGCGAGCGTGGTGGATTTACCAGAGCCGGTTGCACCAACAACCAGAATCAAACCGCGTTTGCGCGTGATTAAGTCCTTGAGTGCTGGAGGTAACCCTAAGCTTTCTAATGAGGGAATCTCAGTTTTAATATGGCGAATGACCATGCCGACTTCACCGCGCTGTTTAAACACGTTGA
>CAZZDN010000146.1:0-3605 GCA_964652655.1 uncultured Methylotenera sp. | reverse complement strand
ACCAAATATAACGCCAAGAAATTTGATTTCTTGGCGTTTTTTCTTTTATGTTTTCATTTTCCCGCTGCGCGTAAAACCCCATCCTTCACAGCGAGGATATCTGCGCTAGTTAATAAAAGCATTCCGTGTTTTAAAGTGTTGTATTTGGCAGCAATTTCATCACCATTTGCGCTTCATTGATTGGTTTGATGAGGCTTTTCTGAGATAATAGCGTTTTGATTTTTCTGAAAGCTAAAGCAAATGGCACAATTTGATAATGTTAGTGTGAAAAAGAAGGCTAATGTTTATTTCGATGGTAAATGCGTTAGTCATACCGTTATGTTTCCAAATGGCACACGTAGCACCATCGGTGTTATTTTTCCAAGTACACTTACATTTAACACTGCAGCACCAGAGTTAATGGAAATCAATGCTGGTGTATGTAAGGTACGCCTCAAAGGTGAAACAGACTGGAAAACTTACCGTGAAGGTGAGAAATTTACTGTGCCAGCTAACTCGTCATTTGATATCGAAACGCTGGAAACATTAGATTACGTTTGCCATTTTGAATAAAATGACTTTGCGCGCACATGGCGATTCAATTCGTCATGTTGTTCGTCTATGTATCTCAAGTATATAAATAATAATTAGGGGTGATGTATGCCATCATTTGATATTTCTTCAGAAGTTGACATGGTTGCTTTGAAGAATGCGATTGATACTGCGGGTAAGCAAATTACTAATCGTTATGATTTTAAAGGTAGTTCAGCTAAGGTTGAGTTGAATGAAAAAGACAGTGTAATTACGCTGTTTGGCGATAATGACTTCCAGCTTGATCAAGTGAAGGACATTTTGATGCCAGCGATGGAAAAGAAAGAACCTGACTCATCTAAACGTCTAGATCATAAAGATGTCCAAAAAATATCAGGCAATAAAGTCAAGCAGGAATTAAAAATACGCGCTGGTATTGATAGTGATTTAGCTAAGCGTATCACCAAACTGATTAAAGACTCTGGCATGAAGGTGCAGGCGAGTATTCAAGGTGATACGGTACGTGTTAATGGTGCTAAGCGTGATGTGTTGCAAGATGCAATTGCATTCGTGAAAAAGAATGTGACGGATTTTCCGTTGCAGTTTGGTAATTTTAGGGATTAAGTGCGCGCAGTAACTGGCGTGCTTAAAAGCAGAGAGCTATTAAGTAGAGAGCTATGGCAAAAACGTTATACGACAAATTGTTTGATTCCCACGTGGTGACCGAAGAGAACGGCACGGCGCTCATTTATATTGACCGTCATTTAGTACATGAAGTGACCAGCCCACAGGCGTTTGAAGGTCTACGTTTGGCAGGGCGTAAGCCTTGGCGTATTTCTTCTATCGTAGCCACGGCTGACCACAACACCCCAACCAACGGTTGGGATAAAGGATTGTCTGGCATTGCTGATCCGGTGGCGCGTTTGCAGATTGAAACATTAACTGACAACATCAGTGAGTTTGGTGCAAAAGCTTACTTTCCGTTTATGGATGCTCGGCAGGGGATTGTGCATGTGGTAGGGCCTGAGCAAGGTGCTACTTTGCCCGGTATGACAGTGGTCTGTGGTGATTCACACACCAGTACGCATGGTGCATTTGGTGCATTAGCACATGGGATTGGTACCTCTGAAGTAGAGCATGTAATGGCTACCCAATGTTTGGTACAGAAAAAATCTAAAACCATGCAAGTCGTTGTGAATGGCACTTTAGGTAAAGGTGTGACAGCTAAGGACGTGGCATTAGCCATTATTGGTAAGACTGGCACTGCGGGCGGTAATGGATATGCCATTGAGTTTGCCGGTTCAGTGATTCGCAATATGAGCATGGAAGGCCGTATGACGCTATGTAACATGGCGATTGAGGCTGGTGCACGCGCAGGTATGGTTGCAGTAGATAATACAACGATTGAGTATGTAAAAGGCCGCCCATTTGCACCTAAAGCTGATCAGTGGGATGCGGCAGTTGCTTACTGGAATACTTTGCATAGCGATGAAGGTGCAGTATTTGATGCCATCGTTACTTTAAATGCAGAAGAAATACAGCCGCAAGTCACTTGGGGGACTTCGCCAGAGATGGTCGTAGGCATTGATGGTAAAGTGCCTAGTCTCGATATGGCGAAAAACGAAGTGCAACGCAGCGATTGGGAGCGTGCCTATGCCTACATGGGCTTAACTCCTAATACTCCAATCAGTGAAATTAGCATTGATAAAGTATTTATTGGCTCTTGTACTAACTCACGTATTGAGGATTTACGAGCCGCCGCTGCCATTGCTAAAGGCAAGCACATTGCACCTAATGTGAAATTAGCACTAGTCGTACCGGGCTCTGGTCTAGTCAAAGCGCAAGCCGAGCAAGAAGGTTTGGATAAGATATTTACTGACGCTGGTTTTGAGTGGCGTGAGCCAGGTTGCTCTATGTGTTTGGCCATGAATGCTGACCGTTTGGCATCAGGTGAGCGTTGTGCATCAACAAGTAATCGTAATTTTGAAGGCCGTCAAGGTCAGGGTGGACGTACGCATCTAGTAAGTCCTGAAATGGCAGCTGCAGCTGCAGTTGCAGGTCATTTTGTTGACGTTAGAAATTTAGCTTAACTTTTGAAAAAGGTAAAACAAATGAAAAAACTATTATTTTTAGTGATGATTGCAGCAGTGTTGGCTGGTTGTAATACTGTAGCTGGTATTGGTAAAGATCTGGAAAAAGGCGGCGAAGCGATCCAGAAGTCAGCAAACTAAACAATACTTGGTTAATCTAGTGTCATATATTGGTTAATATCGAATGACGCTAGAGTATTTCCTGATTATTAATCAAAATTTAAGAAAATATCATGCAAGCTTTTACGCAATTGAATGGATTGGTAGCACCGTTAGACCGCGCCAATGTGGATACCGATGCAATTATCCCTAAGCAGTTTTTAAAATCGATCAAACGCAGTGGTTTTGGTCCAAACGCATTCGATGAGTGGCGTTATCTCGATCAGGGCGAGCCTGGTATGGATAATAGTAAGCGACCATTGAACCCTGATTTTGTGCTGAATCAAGCGCGTTATCAAGGTGCGAGCGTATTGCTAACACGTGAAAACTTTGGATGTGGCTCTAGTCGTGAACACGCTCCATGGGCATTAGAAGATTACGGTTTTAAAGTCATTATTGCTTCGAGTTTTGCTGATATCTTTTTTAATAATTGTTTTAAAAATGGCATGTTACCAATCGTGTTAAGCGCAGATGTGATTGAAATATTGTTCAATCAAGTTGCTGCCAATGAAGGTTACAAGCTGAATATCAATTTAGAAGCGCAAACTATTACCACACCTAGTGGTGAGTCATATACTTTTGAAGTAGACGCTTTCCGTAAGCACTGCCTGTTAAATGGGTTAGATGATATTGGTTTAACCATGCAACATCAGGATAAAATTAAAGCGTTTGAGCGTAAGCATCAGCAATCACAGCCTTGGCTTTTTAACTAAGGTAGATTTAGCAAACACTAATTGTGTATTGCTGGGAAGTGACCTGTTAAATCCATTTCAGCGCTAGGTCTATTGCTGTAAGTTTATTGCGTTAGTTTAATTCGCGAAAATCTAAATTGTTTATTGTAATTTA
>CAZZDN010000145.1:0-3637 GCA_964652655.1 uncultured Methylotenera sp. | reverse complement strand
AGCAACTAGCGCAGCGATACGGGCGGGGTTGTGTTTACGACTACGAATATAACTCATGGTACTTTCCTCTTGATTCAAAATATCTGGCTGGCTAGAGGGAAATACCGTTGGCTGGCTAAAATTAATAACAGGTAATAAGAATGTAAAACTGTGTAAATGTCTTAGTATTCATCACCAATTCATTTGCTAATGATAACCGTTCTCATTTACAATTGCAACCCTTACGCAATACGAACTTTTCAACAACCTAATCACTATAAACAGTGCTAGTCTGTGCATATAGTTAATCAGTGTGTTGGTGATTGAAAATCTAGATGAATAACCCAAACGCTTTAGAAACAATCTATATAAAACTGTGCCTAATATTCAAATGAAAAAATGCTTTTTCTGGGCTAGCTTGATGCTGCTCTCACAACACGCTTTAGCCGAAGGTGGTATTTGGTATAAGGATAAAGATAGTGAACGTAACGATCCGTTGCAAACCAACTTATTCGCGTTGCCACACATCTCGAATGAGTACCAGAGCACGCCATGCGCTGGGCCAATCGATAAAGCGTTACTGGAAAAACCATTGACCTTAGCTGAAGTTGCAGATATCAGCCTATGCAACAACCCACAAACACGTGAGGTATGGGCAAGCGCTCGTGTACAGGCAGCCCAATTAGGCATTGCAAAATCTGCGTATTTACCATCGCTGACTGATAATATTGCCGTGAACTCGAGTGTGCTTAACCCAGAATCAAACGCACGCAGTAACCCCAATCTGAATTTGAGTAATAATTTGGTGGCAAGCTATCTGCTCTATGATTTCGGTAACCGTCATGCCAACCTAGAAAATGCGCGTCAGCTGTTGCTATCAGCCAGTGCTAGTCAAAACAGCACCGTACAGAGTGTATTACTCTCTGCCACTGTCGCGTTTTATCAAGTACAAGCGAATATGGCTGCACTAGATGCAGCATTAGAAGCAGAGCGAGCAAGTAGCGAGAGCTTTAAAGCCGCAGAGGCTCGATATAAATCAGGCGTATCGACACCAGCGGATAAGCTGCAAGCACAAACCGCATATGCACAACTCACCCTGACACGCATCACTAGTGAAGGCAACTTACAAACCGCCTATGGTAATTTAGCCAACGTGATGGGTTTACCAGCGAATCAGAAAACATTATTAGTCAGCAATACCTCCAAACCTTCGTCCAATATACTCAATGATGTCAACACACTGATTGAACAAGCCAGCACTCGCCGCCCAGACCTGATCGCTAGCGAAGCACAGTTAAAAGCGGCCCAGGCCAGCATAGAGGCCAGCAAAGCAGCAGCCAAGCCAACGATTTCCATCTCGATGTCTAACAATTTGCAAGATGGCTCTCAGTTAAACACCAGCAACAACTCAACATTAGGCTTCACGGTAGCGATTCCACTGTTCAATGGGTTTGCACCTACTTACAGAATCCGCGCCGCAGAGGCCACGGCAGACTTACGTGCAGCACAGCGTGATCGTCTGCGCTTGCAAATTTCCCTTGATGTATGGAGCGCGTATCAGAACCTACGTACGGCAACAGAGTCTGTCACAGCGACTGAAATACTCGTCGCCAGTGCAGAAGAATCGTACCGCGTTGCACTTGGTCGCTACAAATCGGGGGTGGGCAATATTATCGACACGCTCAATGCACAAAGTGCACTAGCCAGCGCCAGACAGCAACAAATTCAAGCGACGCTCAATGCCAACATCACACGCGCCACGCTGGCACAAGCGATGGGCTCACTAGACAACGCCATGATTCAGTCATTACCCAGTGCCACACTTAGCACTATGCCAACTAACAACACTAACTCAGTTAACTAGCCATGAAATCACTTAATAAAATCATCTTTACTCTTGTGTTCATTGCAGTCGCTGCAGGCGCTTATTACTACTATCAACAGTCCAGCAAAAAGAACCCTGCGGATGTATATAGATTAGCGGAAATCACACAAGGCGATATTGAACAAACCGTATCAGCTAACGGCACTCTCAACCCAGTCACATTGGTCAGCGTGGGTACACAAGTATCGGGCATAGTAAAAAAGCTTTATGTCGACTTCAATGATGTGGTTAAGAAAGACCAGGTACTACTGGAGCTAGATAATGCATTATTCATGGCACAAATCAGCCAGTCTCAAGCCAGCGTGCGCAACAACCAAGCATCTGTGGAGTTAGCACAGGCCAATGAAAAACGCATCCGTGAGTTATATGCACAAGAGTTCGTTTCTAAACAAGAGTTGGATACTGCGGTACAAGTGCTCAAATCGGCAAAAGCGCAACTAGATAGCGCGCGCGGTTTGCTGGCTCGTGACCAAACCAACTTGAACTTCACAATTATCCGCTCCCCGGTTTCTGGTGTGGTGGTAGACCGCGTGGTGGATGTTGGCCAGACAGTTGCCGCCAGCTTCCAAACCCCCACCTTGATTAAAATCGCACAAGACTTATCAAAGATGCAAATTAACTCCAGTTTTGCAGAAGCTGATATCGGCAATATTAAGGTTGGTCAAATCACTAAATTCAATGTGGATGCATTTCCCAACAGAAATTTTGAAGGGGTAGTCAAACAGGTGCGCTTAAACCCAGTGAACACCTCAAATGTGGTGACCTACGATGTCGTTATTTCAGTCGATAATGAAGAGCAGCTATTACTGCCAGGGATGACTGCATATGTGAATATCGGCGTAAGCAAAAGTGAACAAGCACTACTCGTGCCCAACGCAGCGTTACGTTACAAACCAAAGCTCGAGGAAAACACTGCCGATAGCTCAAAGGGAGAGATGCGCAAGAAGGGTGAAGGACGTAAAAGGAAAAATAAGGGAGATGATTTAAACACCGGCACTATTTATATCCTCAAAGATGACAAGCCATCACCGATTAAAGTACGTTTAGGCATTACTGATGGCCGCTTTACGGAGATTAAGGGTCGTGACTTGCAAGCAAAGGGCGTTGGCATCGGCACCCAATTGATTGTGGCTGAGTTACAAAACGGCGCACCAGCACAGGCTGGCAATAATATGCGCGGCCCGAGAATGTTCTAGGATATTAAGCTATGCCAAAGCGTGTTATTGAAGTCAGCCACCTATACAAAGACTACCAAACTGCCGCAGGGCCTTTTCCTGTGCTAAAAGACGTCAATCTGCAAATAGAAAATGGTGATTATGTCGCTATCATGGGGCCATCTGGGTCTGGGAAATCAACCTTTATGAATATACTGGGTTGCCTAGACAAGCCCAGCAAAGGTGCATATGTATTAGATGGCCACCCAGTCGCCACAATGGAACAAAATGCTGTTGCGCAGGTACGTAACAAAACTATCGGCTTCGTATTTCAAGGTTTTAACTTATTAGCGCGCTCTAGTTTACTTGATAATGTGGCTTTACCACTGGTCTATGCAGGTATAGATAAGGCCGAGCGCCATGCACGTGCAAAAGTACTGTTAGAAAAAGTGGGCTTAGCTAAATATCTGCACTCACGTCCCAATCAAATTTCTGGTGGTCAGCAACAACGCGTTGCGATCGCGCGTGCCTTGGTCAACAAACCAAGTCTGATTCTGGCTGATGAGCCAACCGGTAATCTCGATAGCGTGACCAGTGAAGAAATCATGGCACTGTTCTC
>CAZZDN010000144.1:0-3702 GCA_964652655.1 uncultured Methylotenera sp. | reverse complement strand
CACTTTCGTGAAAACGACCACCCAATCGCGCTATCCATTGCTCACCAAAATGCACGGTATCCTGCAGAAACACTGATTTATTTTCAACGTCAGTATCGGTTCTCTGCCATGCAAACGTGTTAGCAGCTGTAATTGTAGTTGGCTCTTGTATTACACCATATTGAGGATTGTAGACATTAAAGCCACCCACAGTGTTTAATCTAAAGAAACTTGGGTCTTTAGCATCTAGTTTTTCATAGTCAAACCCAGCCATCACCTCATGCTTGGTTGAAGCAACCTCAAACTTGGTCAACACATCAAAAGATGCATATAAATTGTCACGCTCGCGGTCATCAACCCCCTGCACTGTTCGAGTTGCATCACCGTTGGCTGCAAGTGAGGCAATCATTACTCGCCGATCACTATTGATTTCATTACTCCATGCCAGAGAGCTACGCAATTTAGTTTTCGAGGTTAAATCGTACTCTACTTGGCCTTGCGCATATTGTGATATACCTTCCATCACTTCAAATCGCTCACCAAATCGACGAGAACTAGGGATACTTAATGGCTTGCCATTGAGGAAAACGGTACCGCGATCAAATGGCACTTCAAAATCGAGGTATTCATAGTTCACATTCACTCGCAGCTTGTCGCCAGCCCATGCAAATGAAGGGGCCACGAGTGTACGCTTGGTATGGCCAAAATTACGCCAGTAATCTGAACCTTCATGCTCAGCTAGAATTCGAAACCCAGCTTCTTCGTTGAGTGGTGTTGAGAAATCAACCCACCCTGAACCACCACCAAAGCTATTAGCTAACAGATTGATTTCTGTGCGTTGCTCTGACAATGGCTTTTTACTGACCACGTTCACTACACCGCCTGGCTCTTGAATACCATAGAGCAGAGAAGCAGGTCCTTTTAAAACCTCTACACGCTCTGTTGTGATGCTAAAGTTACGTGAAGTCTGTGACCTTATACCATCGCGCAAAATACCTGAACTAGCGCCAAAAAAGCCACCGCCAAAACCACGAACAAACAGACTATCCGCTGTATGCCCGAAGTTGTTACCCATGGTAATACCACTGACATTCTTCACGGCATCATCCAAAGAGCGTGCCTGCTGATCCACTAGAACTTGTTGTGGTACAACATTGACCACTTGTGGAATATCCATAATATCGGCATCGGTCTTCGTTGCCGTTGTAGCGCGTTTAGGTTTATAACGAATCTCGTTTGGTGCCTCCGCCTGAACGTTCACCTCTGGCAATTCTTCTGCCTGTTTTGACTTTGATGTTTGCTCCTCTGCCACCGCAGACATGGATGCTAATGCAACCATGACCGCGAGCAACAGCCTGCTTTGATGATTTCTCATCTGCTCCCCCTTAGATAGACTAACTGACTTGGCTGGCTATCTAAGAAGTTGCAAGCAACACTTACTGGCTGGCTATTTTCAAATATTGACTAATGTTAAATGCGCTCTAAACGCTTTACTACTGTTGACTCACCGCTCAACAAAACTACTTACTTTCGCTCACAAAACCCAATTTACTGACCCCTGAGTTTTGTGCATCCGCCATCACTTCTGCCAGTACCTGATAACGTGTTTCTTTATCGGCACGAATGTTTAACTCTGGCTGCGGCTTCTTCTGTGCAATTTCTTTCAACTTCAACTTAAGCTCCCCTTGCACAAGAGGCGTGTCGTTCCAATACATTTTTCCTGATGCATCAATCGATACTGAAATCACTTCCGGCTTTTCAGGAACAGGCTGGCTACTGGTTTGGGGTAAATCAATTTTTACCGCATGCGTCAACAAAGGTGCCGTAATAATAAAAATAACCAGCAACACCAGCATCACATCGACCAGCGGTGTCGTATTAATCTCAGACATGGGCGCAGAATGCGAAGCCCCGCCAACATTGCTACCTGAGCCTATCATACTGTCGCACCTGCTACATGCATAGCTTGTTCAGCCACACCTTGCTTGTGCGCACGTTTAGCACCTATCACAGCACCCGTGGTGATTAAAGTATGTAACTCATAGCCAAATCTTTCCAACTCCACAGATAAGGCACGGTTACTACGCACAATTGCGTTATAAGCTAACACTGCTGGAATAGCGACGGCTAAGCCTAATGCAGTCATAATCAATGCCTCGCCGACTGGGCCAGCCACTTTATCCAACGTTGCCTGACCGCTCAGGCTAATGCTTGCAAGCGCGTGAAAAATTCCCCAAACTGTGCCAAACAAGCCAACAAACGGTGATACGCTACCGACAGAAGCCAGCAGAGTCAGCCCGCCTTCCAAGCTTGCATTTTCCTCAGCAATGCTTCGGTTCATCGCGCGTACGACAAATTCATCCTGCGCGACCACCTCTGTCCCTTTGGTTGCAATCATTTTGTGATGCTCTGCTGCCAAAATTGCCTTTTCTGCTAATCTTGCCAAGCCAGTATTCGCATATGCCTGACTTTGTTTAATCACAACCGCCAAATTTGGCGCTTGCCAAAATGCATGTAAAAATGACTGATAAGCATTACGCATGCGCCATGCAGCAATACTTCTTGTCACGATTAAATACCAGCTTGCCACTGACATTACTAGCAATATCAAAGCAACCAACATAGAAACTGGACCGCCTGCAGTGATAAATTCCCAGCTATTAAATTCATATCCGTTTTGCATCATTATCCTCGATTAACTCTTCAATCTATTCATTCAGCATGCCCATTGATTGATACTCATGAACATGTACATCAATCACTTAGCCATTCAACGTAAAATTCACCGGCACTAGCACGTATGCGCTGATTGGCTGGTTGCTACGTTTTGCTGGAACAAAACTCCATTTCTTCACCGCATCGATTGCCGCCTGATCTAACTTCTGATGGCCACTGCTTGTATCTACCTTCACGGTTTCAGCCTTACCATCTTGTGACACCAACACTTTAAGTAACACTTTTCCTTGTTCACCCATGCGTCTAGCCTGCGTAGGGTAGACTGGTGCGGGGTTATTCAAATAAGCAGCACCAAAGCTAGGGGGCTCAACCACTGGCTCTGCAGCCGCTTTCTCAGCCACTACTTTTTCCGCCACTTCTGCTACCTTTGCTGGTTGCTGAGGTTCCACAGGGGCACTTTCCGCAATAACTGCTGGCTCACTTTTTTCTACCGTCGGGGCTACCTGCTCTACTTTTCTGACAGCCTCTTCATTCACCACCAGTTTTTTCTCAAGCACTTTTTGCTTTTCTACCACAGGTTTTTGTACTGGCTGTTTTTTAACTGCTTTGACTGGCTCCACAGCTGGCTCAGGGATGACTTCAGGCGCATCAGCCACTTGGCTCACCAGACTCACCATCATCGGCGTTTCTAATCGCTTTATCTCAACGGTAGTTTCAGGTTTAGCATTGAGCACACCCGCAACAGCCACCATATGCATCATACTCACAGCGGCTAGCATTTTGAAAGAGATAGTTTTCTTGTTAAGGCGCACTGCACCAATCTGCGTATTGATTGGCAAATGCATCACATTAGATTTATTTGCACCAGCATCCCTGTTAGCAAAGACTTCTGAATAGAAGTGAGCATTCACTGCAAGCTCTGAATTTGTCATCATATGATCTCCTAACCTATCACCTAAACGCAGCCTAATGGGGTAGCATTACTTTGTAAGAATCAACTTACCTTGATTGGTAAGCCTTAAACGATAATCTTCACCAACGTGCTTA
>CAZZDN010000143.1:0-3723 GCA_964652655.1 uncultured Methylotenera sp. | reverse complement strand
TGCGCGAAAAAATCAAACTAGAGTCAAGTGCTGGTACAGGTCATTTCTATACCACCACAAAAAACAAACGTACTATGCCTGGCAAATTAGAAATCAAAAAATTTGATCCAGTTGTGCGTAAGCACGTAATGTACAAAGAAACAAAATTGAAATAATTTTTGTTTCGCTAATAAAAAAGCTCACTATAGGTGAGCTTTTTTATTGTCTAACATTTACCTTATGAGAGTGTTAGCTCTCATAAGGTAATGCCTATACATACACAAACATACGCTATGCGCTCAATACGCGAACTTCTCTCTGCGGGTAAGGGATAGAGATATCGTGCGCTTTAAATAAACGCCAAATCGCCATCAACAAATCAGACTGCAAACTCGCTGTGCCCTCTTCTGCGTCATGAATCCATACCGTCAATCGTACATCTATACCGCTCTCAGCAAATGCCGTCACAACCGCGTTGGGTTGAGGTGTCACCAATACCCTAGTATGTGCTTCAGCAGCCTTGATCAGTAATTGCAACACTAAGTCCAAATCACTGTCATAAGCAACCTGCACTGCCACCTGCACCCGACTATTCCTATCCATCCCAGAGTGATTGATCACCGGATTGATAATTAGTGTTTCATTCGGGATAATGACTTCAGTGCCATCTAATTTTTTAAGCACCAGATAGCGCGTGCGCAAATCTGTAATGATGCCGTAGTGCACATCGATAGTCACAATGTCACCGATGCTAATAGATTTATCCATCAGCAGAATAAACCCACTGACATAGTTACTGGCAATACGCTGTAAACCGAACCCTAAACCCACACCCAATGCACCGCCAAATACCGAGATTAAGGTCAAATCCAAACCAACGGCCGAAAGTCCAATTAATACCGCAATAAATAATAAGCAAATGCGCACTACCTTAGCCAACATGACGCGAGTATTCACATTCAACTGCTCGACTACCATCAGCTTATTCTCAGCAACACGGCTTAACCACATCGCAACAAAAACTGTAATTAATATTGTCAGCAGGCCCTGCAACAGCAACAATAAATTAACGGGGTTTTTACCTATTTTGAATGTAATTGACTCTAGCGTTTCTAGCATTTCTGGCAAAATGCCACTTAAATGTAGCGCGAGCACTAGCCAAATCAGAGTAGAAAGTGTGTGTTCTATCGTTTTAAGCACGCCGCCTGGCGCAATAATATAGCGCATGGCATACACCACTAGCCGCACTGCAGCCATTGCCAACAATAAATTACTCGCAAGGTGAAGCATCGTAGTATGCTGCCAATGCCCTAGTATCCATTTTGATAACAAAACAATACTGAGCATGGAGAGAGGGAATAGCAATCGATTAAATGTCCCTATGCCTATTTTCCAATCTTCAGGCGCATGTCGCATCACATAGGCACGGATAGCACCATTAATCATCCAAGCAACAAGAAATGCCATCACAATCACACCAATTTGCCAAGCCGCTACTGGGGTGCCGATATCAGCTATTATTTCCTGCAAAATAAAATCGATGCGATTACTCATGTTTTTTCAAAACCTATCAATTAAATTAAGAAGAGCGTAGCCAATCCTAAAAAGATAAAGAATCCACCACTATCGGTCATTGCAGTGATTAGCACACTTGAACCTACAGCAGGATCGCGGCCGATTTTATTCATCATCAATGGAATGACCACACCCATTAACGCAGCCAGTAGCAAATTCAGTGTCATCGCTGACATCATGACCAACCCTAATGGATAACTACCGTACAGTGCATATGCCACTGCACCAATTACACTGCCCCACAATAAACCATTAAGCAAAGCAACACCCAATTCTTTCGTAATGAGCGATTTCATATTATGTGAAGCCACTTGGCCCAGCGCCAAACCACGCACAATCATTGTTGTTGTCTGATTCCCTGAATTACCACCTACACCAGCCACGATAGGCATCAGCGCAGCAAGCGCAACTATTTTTTCAATAGAGCCTTCGAACAACCCAATCACGCGTGAAGCCACCAGCGCAGTAATCAAATTAATTGCAAGCCATGCCCACCTATTTTGGACAGATTTCCATACTGAGGCAAAGAAGTCCTCTTCCTCACGCAAACCAGCCATAGAAAGCATATCACTTTCAGCTTCCTCACGAATCAAATCCATCACGGCATCAACCGTAACACGTCCGACTAATTTACCACGCTCATCAACGACAGGTGCTGTCACTAAATCATAACGCTCAAATGCTTTGGCTGCGTCATCTGCAACATCTTCAGGATGGAACACTACTGCGTCTTCAGACATCACGTCAGCAACTTTGGCATCCAAGTCACTGACAACCAAGCGCTTCAATGGCAAAACACCGTGCAATACATCATCGCGGTCAACCACGAACAACTTATCGGTATGATCAGGCAAACCGCCTAAACGACGCATATAGCGTAAAGCAACCTCCAAAGTAATGTCTTCACGGATCGTAACGATATCAAAGTCCATAATTGAACCGACAGCATCGTCAGAATAAGATAATGCAGACTGTAAACGAGCTCTGTTCTGAGCATCCAGACTATCCATAAGATCTTGAAGCACATCTTTAGGTAAATCTGGCGCTAAATCGGCTAACTCATCTGTATCTAGTTGCTCAGCTGCAGCTAACAACTCTTCGGAGTCCATGTCTGCTATCAGCGTCTGCCTAACAGCATCAGACACCTCAAGCAAGATCTCACCATCACGATCAGCTTTTACTAGCTCCCAAACATCTAAGCGCTGCTCTAATGGCAAAGCCTCAAGGATATAGGCAACATCAGCAGGATGTAAAAGCTCTAATTTCTTTTGTAGTTCATTAAGATTTTGCTTGTGAACCAAAGACTCGATTAATTCATGATTGGTCATCTCTTGGTTATGCACCATGTTCTCAATCAAACGATGCTTTTCAAGCAGCGATATCACCTGCTGAAGGCTTTCGCTCAAACTCTCTTTGGTTTCTTGAATGTCTGCCATAATGACCCGATACAATTACTTTATTTAGCAACAGCGCCATTATGATTTATTTTTAACTCAAAATAGAAACATAATGGTAAAAAATATAACTGAGCTATTTGATTTAAGCTGTCACTAACACGATTAACAGGAATGACAACTGCAATGCACACCCTAAACCTCTACACCACATCACACTGCCACCTTTGCGAGCAAGCAGAATCGATATTAAACAGCATAAAGAAAGATTATGACATTAGTTGGAATTCAATTGAAATTGCTGATGATGAACAGTTGTTAGAAACATATGGCACAAAGATACCAGTTATCCAAATCATTGCCACCAACATAGAACTTAAATGGCCATTTGATACTGAAGCAGTGATAACCCTCATCACTGATACAAAAGCCTAAACGATAAAAACACTAGGCCATAAATCAAAAAACCAGCAAATTAGCTGGTTTTTTGATTTTACTGGCACTTAAACTTCTTACTCTGCAACAACTGCTTCAGTTGATGGATCTGGACGATCAACTAACTCAACCAGTGCCATTGGTGCATTGTCACCATTACGGAAACCGCATTTTAAGATACGTAGATAGCCACCATTACGTGTATTGTAACGTGGACCTAACTCATTAAATAATTTTCCTACGATGTCGCGATCGCGCAAACGATCGAAAGCAAGGCGGCGGTTTGCCAAAGTTGCAGTTTTACTAAGCGTAATTAACGGCTCTGCAAACTTACGCAACT
>CAZZDN010000142.1:0-3766 GCA_964652655.1 uncultured Methylotenera sp. | reverse complement strand
CTTCTGACTCAAAAAAAGAAGCTGTGTTTGTACCTGTTGATTCCGTAACTGCACAAAAAAACTGGATGTCTTATATGACTCCTGGAGATATGCAAAAAATGATGGCCTCTTGGGATGGAAAATGGAATGCAGAAATGAGCTCATGGATGAGCCCTGATGCTCCACCAATGAAAAGTACAGGCACCACAGTTAATAAAATGGTTTTAGGTGGTCGTTATCAGGAAAGTGAGCAATATGCTACACAGCGTAATTTAAGAGTCGCTAATGCTGCCACAGTGGTGACCAATGATGCTAAGAGTGATGTGTTCCTTCCTCGTCTTGGTTTAGTTTATCGACCACAAACATGGCTATCACTCTTTGCTAACTATAGTGAGTCATTCAAGCCTAATATTTCTGTAGATGGTGCTGCACAGGGACCATTTGACCCAGAAGAGGGGATTATCTATGAGGCTGGTGCTAAGTTTGATTTAGCTAACAGTGTGAGTGCGACTGCTGCCGTATTTAATATCAATAAAGAAAACGTTCTGGTCACAGAGGGTGGCGTGAGTCGCACGGCTGGCGAAGTGCGCTCTCGTGGTTTGGAAATTGATGTTGCGGGTAAATTGTCGGACCATTGGGATGCGATTGGCACATATGCTTATACCGATACTGAGACTTTAAAGGATGCAGCCAATGCAAATACGGTGGGTAAGCGTCTGGTTAACTCACCTCGAAATATGGCAAGCCTGTATCTGAACTATCGCACTGGGTCACCTGGGGCTGGCGGTCGCTGGACCTTAGGTGGTGGTGCACGCTATGTAGGCGAACGCCCTGTCGACACCGTCAATAGATACTTCCTTGATGCCTATACAGTTGCTGATGCATACGCATCTTACCAATGGCAGGCGGGTAAGCATCTTGCAACGCTACGTCTGAATGTTAAAAACCTATTCGATAAAGTCTACTATCCGGGCGCCAATGGCGGTGTAATCAATAGCACTGGTGGCGGTAGTATCTTCCTAGGTGAGCCTCGCCAAGTATTGTTGCAGGCCGGCGTAGAGTTCTAGTTATATTTTTAATCAGAAAAATTAATATTGAATATTCAGGTGAATTGATATGAAATCAGCAAAATTTTTATCTAAAGTTGTATTGGGGCTATTCGCACTGTTGCATATAGCCGTCGCACAAGCGCATTTTATTTGGCTAGAGCAGGCTGAAGGCCAGACTAAGCTGTATTTTGGGGAATATGAAGGTGGTGTGCGTGAAAAGACGGGAGGGCGGTTAGATACGATTGCAGCACCAGAGGCTGTTTTACTTTCTAATCAAACTAACCAATTGCCAATGAAGCGCCAAGCTGACTATATTGCGATTGATGATGCAAAAAGCCAACCTGTGATTGCGCATGAGCTGACGATGAAGGTAAAAGACATGACCAAGTATCATTGGGGCATCGTCAAGCCGATGTATTATGCGCGCAGTTCTAGCGGAGTAGCCGAAGCTATGTCATCACATGCTTTAGATATTCAGCCGCTAGGCAATAACCAAGTTCGCATCAATCTCAATGGAAAGCCCTTAGCAAACGCAAAGCTTAAAGTGATTGCGCCAAATCAATGGCTACAGGAATTGGATGCAAATGATCAAGGTGAGGCTACTTATGTGATGCCTTGGGCTGGTTTATACGTATTGGAAGTTATTCATTTAGAGGCTAATCCTGGCAAGTATCAGGGGGATCAATATGAAAACATCCGTCACGTAAGTACGTTGTCTGTGGTTAAGAAATAACAGAGTGGCATAATGCCCTGTATCTAAGTGCATTTGGCAGATAGGGTGCGGTACGTGTTTGATTCCTATACACGCATCACTTGAGTTGAATGTAACGATATGGGGCTGCCTTTTCAGCATTCTAAATCTTTTGCCTAAAGATACACCTTGATCATGCGTCGGCGTGATCGCGCACTTCGACTTTTCTATTTTGCTAGTTTGATAACTTAACTTTATCTTTAGCAGATTCTATCCTGAATCACAGTATCAACCTCAAGGCTTAGCACTTAATTGATCTCTGCTAGATTATTGGCTAAACATTTCTCGCGCTTTGTTCAACATTGCTGACGACGCAGTTTGGCTTGGCATCCTAACGCTGGATTCGCAGCATCGAGGTTAAGCATGATGCAGTTCTAATCTTGCTTGTTTTATCATGCGTAATACTGCAGATATGCCTAAATACGCCATGATGACTGCCATTGCTAGGTTTTGCTATATGGCTTTGCTACCCCATACCCCAAGTGCCGCGATCATGACGGCAACACAGACGTTAGCTAGCATGTCGATGAGGCTGACTTGGCCGATTGTGTAAACTTCAGATACTTCGCCTTGCATCATCGACCACACTATCGTCGCTAATACTAGCAAGATGAAACAGCCCATTGTGATGCCTTTTAATCAGGCGGCAGGTGCGCGCCGAGGCGCATTGATAGCAATGCTAGCGATATGCCACAGTTCGTGGCATAGCCAGTAGAAAGGCTCTATTGCCTAGGGTTTTGGTTAAAAGATAAAAGTCTTCAGTGGAATTGATGGTTAGGCGGTAATACTTGATAGAGGAATGAGATAGCTGGTTGATTGGCTATCTCATCATGATGGGTTACTGATAGCGTAATGCTTCTATCGGGTTAAGTCGTGCGGCTTTGCGCGCCGGGTAAAAACCAAAAAATACGCCAATGCTGGCGGCAACGCCAAATGCAATGGCAACTGAATTGGCTGAAATAATAACTTCTGCTTTGGTAATCATGTTCACCAAGATGGCACCGCCGACCCCAATGGCAATTCCAATGAGGCACCCTACAATAGAGATAACAATCGCCTCTAATAAGAACTGCAGCAGAATATCGCGCTGACGTGCGCCAATCGCCATACGAATGCCAATCTCGCGTGTACGCTCGGTCACAGACACTAGCATGATATTCATGATGCCAATACCCCCTACCAGTAAAGACACCGAAGCAATTGCGCCCAGCAGTAACGACATGGTGCGCGTAGTTTCGGCTGCGGAATTGGCAATAGCTGTGAGGTTGCGAACGGAGAAGTCACTATCTGCCCCCTCTCTGATATTGTGGCGCTGGTTAAGCAAGCTATTTAAGCCTTCTTCTACCATGGGCATGGTATTGTCAGATTCTGCCTGCACAATAATTTGACGCACACTACCCGGTAACTGGTTGCCAAACAATTTACGTTGCGCTGTTGTCAGTGGCACAATAATCGTGTCATCTTGATCTCGCCCATCCAGTGTTTGACCTTTGCTATCTAGTACACCAAGCACCACAAAAGGGCTTTGCTTGATACGAATAGTTTTACCAACTGGGTCAATATCATCACCAAAAACATTTTGCACGATGGTTTTTCCCACCAAGGCAACGCGGGTGGCCGAGCGCATGTCTGATTCAGAAAATGCGTAGCCGTCGCTTAGGTTCCAGCCGCGAATTTCTAAATAACTTGGTGTGGTGCCAATAATATCGGTATTCCAGTTGTTGCTGCCAAATACGATTTGCGCTTTACCCATGGTGACAGGCGCAACACCGACGACACCATCTAAATCGGCGATTGCATTTGCATCTTTAACATTCAGTGATGGCGCATTGCCGGTGGCAGACCTTGCGCCACTGGCAGTGGGCGGGCCTGATAACACCACAAACAGGTTACTGCCCATTGCACTGATTGAGCGTTTGACAGCCGCTTCAGCGCCTTGCCCGATTGCCATCATCAGCACGACAGCACCAACGCCTATCACCATGCC
>CAZZDN010000141.1:0-3872 GCA_964652655.1 uncultured Methylotenera sp. | reverse complement strand
ATGCTATATTTAAGCGTTGAGTATCAACACTTCGCCGTTACCTTTGTATGCAGCATCTCCAACAAAACGTTGTACACGTTGAGAACTGAGTTGGTTAAACTGCGTGTCATATTGTTTAAATGATTTAAATAATAGGCTCAAGTATGGCAGTGTGTGGGTACCGCAATTTTGTATAGTTGCGTGCAATGCAGGCATGGTTTTTAGCAGTAAGGTGCCACGATGCATATTAAATGCGGTATAAGCACCAACTTTACCCCATACGCCAATGGTGCCTGCAATCATGCGGCTAGCGCAGTAATCGCCAGCGTTGCCTTCAATTAAAATCAACCCTCTGCGCATTTGGTCGCCTACGCGATCGCCAGCATTGCCTTTAATAATGACAGTGCCACCGCGCATGCCTTTGCGTAGACCTTCAGAACCTGCGCCCAAGAAGTCACCTACGTTGGCATCGATTTTTAGCAGACCGTTCACCATATTGCATGCTGCATAGCTCTCAGCACTGCCGGTACAGTGAATTTCACCGTTCTTCATGGTAAAGCCTAAGTAGGCGCCAGCGTTGCCATCTATGGTGATTTTTCCGCTAGTCATGTGCGCGCCGATGTAATTTAGCTTGTTTGATGCATTTTTAAATACGATATGCGTTGCGTCATCACCGCTAATGTCAAACAAGTCGCCAACTAATGCTGAGCTGTTGCCATAAGTCAGCTTAATGTTAGCAATGTCCGCGGCGGATTTATTGGCTAAATGATCTGGGGTTAAAGCACTGCAATTAACTGAGAATTGAAGTGGATTCTTTAGGGTAAAAGTAAGCGCGTTCATTTAGTTGCTGCCGTTTAGAATGTCATGTAATTTGAATAAGTGTGGGCCAAGCTTGCCACCGTAGTTACCTGCTGAAATGCGTCTTACGCCACTGTCAGCACCTAGGTTACAGATGGCTTCGATACCCACTTTCATTGAGCGTGCAATGTCTTCGAAGGTTAAGCCGTCAATCACAATCTCCATCACGCTTTCAATCTCAGGTGAAAGCTCGGTGTTGGTCGCGCCTTTTAGCGTAGGGCAGAACGCATCATTAGTTGAGGCAAACATGGTTTTATACTTACTCCCGACTTTAGAACCGGAGCGTACAACGCCGCCAGGGAAAGGCATAATCACGTTGGGAACTTTCTTCATGGCTTCAATCGCAACTTCAGCCGCAGCTAAAGCAGCAGGCTGTGAGGTAGCTAAAATCAGAAAGTTACCGCCACCGATAGCACGTACCATGCCGGTGGTTTCTTCAGTGATAAACTCGCCGTCCATCACCGGAATACGCCAGTAGCGTTTGCCATCAATCAGTTTAGAGGTTTGGTAGCCATCACCAAAATAGCGCAAATGTTTGCCTAGGCTAATTTTGTCTTCGCCATCTATACCGGAAAACGCGGCTGCAGTTGGGCAAGTTAAAATACATTGTCCCATGCGTGTTTCTAGCTGTTGCATCAGCACTTTGCTGCCCATCGCGAACATCAGGATACTCACGCCAGGTCTACCGTCCGGAGTTTCTTCAGTAGAAAGTTCGCGTTCAATGCCAGCCTCTACGCCACAGCCAATCACTGAGGTAGCAAAGCCAGTCATCGCATTGGCAGCATGGTAGGCCCATTTTAGGTTTTGCGCGGTAATAATCACGCGAGTGCCGCGCATGTTAAACGCTTCGGCAAAGGTATCATCAATTTGTATATTATTTAGCAACATCATCGTTTAGGCCGTTGGGTCAGCAGTTTTAATTTTATTAATCCACTCTTCAATTTGAATGGTACCAAGTTCTTTTACTTTGTTAATGTCATTGTCTGGCAGTACATCCTGCACTAAGTCTAGGCGTTTCCACTCTGCAAGCGGTGTTTCGCAATGTTCACGCGGAACGTAGCGTGAATCCCGTACTTTGGTGCGCTGATGAACGTAGCGTGGGCAGTTCTGCCATAACTCAGATAGTGTCACGCGCACGATAAAGTCTGCTTCTTTGTACTCACGCATCAGCGGGTCGTTGCGTGAGATTGTTGCAGTACCTTGTACACGAATACGATGCGGTGTTTCAAATGAAATAAACAGCAAACCTACTTGCGGCTGTGTGGTGATATTCCCCATAGAAAAGAACATACCATTGCCGTCGTAGCTCGGGAAAACCAAAGTTTTGCTATCGATGACTTTCACAAAGCCAGCATCGCCGCCTTTGTAAGATACGGTAGGGCGGCCTTGGTGGTCTACGGTGGATAGGAAAAACATATCCATGTGCTCGATAAAGCCTTTTGATTCATCATCAAATTCAGTTTTACAAGCTAACTCCTCAACGCGGTCAGCCATTTTGCGTGTCGCAAACTCATCTTGCAGTTGGCGGTGTTGTTCGCCATATAATCTACTCATATCGTCTGATTCCTTTTAGGCTTGAGGTGCTTAGTTTTGATTGACGACCACGCTGCCTCTACCATCATCAAATATCTCTGCATCGCTTATTTTGAAGTTATCTAAGCTGATGGTTTGGTAGCGGTCAAAGTATTCTTTCAGCTCTTTTTCTACACTGATGTCAAACGCGGGTTTTGCAGTATGCGTTGCACCCCAAACTACTTTCACTACCGCGCCATCTTTCACCACGAGTTCGCCATTTTTAAATACGTAATCAGGTTTAGCAAACATGGCTTCGCGGTCTGCTTGGTCAGTATAAACCGTGATATCTGCGTTAGCACCTACGCCCAAGTGACCACGTTCGTTCATACCAATCAGTTTACTCGCGCCAGCACGCGTCATGATCGCGATGTCATATAGGCTGTATTCGCGGTCAAGGCTAGTGAGGTTACTCATAGACTGAGCATCTAAGTTTAACTTAGCAAAAGCTTCGTTTCTGAAAGATTTATCCATCAGCAAGCGAATCAAATGTGGGTAGCTAGTAAAAGGCGCGCCATTTGGATGGTCTGTGGTTAAGAAAATACGCCACGGGTCTTCCACTGATAAGAAAATCTCTAGGCCAATTGCCCATTGCAAAGCGTTCACATAATTCTGGTCGCGATATTTGAATGGTAATACACCACAGCCAGCATCACACTCGATATCCATAATCACAGATTTTTTAGGGTTTGCATGCTTAGCATTCAAATGTTGCATCATCGAGTCGCCGGATGCGGTTACGGTTTGGTTAAACAGAATTTGTCCAACGTCAGCCGTGATGTTTTTGTTTTTATTGATGGCTTCTGCAATTTGTGCTGCTGCGGATGAAAACTTCTTGTCACCTTCTGTGCCGTAACTATGGAACTGAATATGCGTTAAGTGCATAGGTAGGCCATTACTTGCGGTCATGGTGTCTAGCGTGGTTTGGAAGTTACCAGCTGCACCCAGGTTGTTACAGTGCACGTGCAATGGTTTGGCAATGCCAAGTTCATGCACGGCGCGGCTTAGGCTTTGTAACACTTCACGTGGGCTGACTTGGTAATGCTGGTGATTTTCATCTAAATTCAAGCGACGTTGGTTGAATTTAAAGGCACTAATACCACCTGGGTTCACCACTTTAATGCCGATAGTCTGTGTCGCGTGCAAAATCCAAGCTACGTAGTCGTTAATCGCTTTTTGATCTTTTTTAGCGGTAAGCATGCGCAAGAAGTAATCATCATTACCCAGCATGGCGTAGCCACCCTTGTCGATCATCGGCGTGTCGCCCATCTCTAGGTGGGCTTGGCGTGCGTTAATGGGAGATATGGCTGGCTCAAAAGCAGCGGTATAACCCATCTCGATGTATCTAAAACCTGTGTCGGTAGCAGTTGGTGTAGCGTGGTGACTACAGTAAGGTGTACAGATGTGTGCTTCCGGCTCGCTCAGGTTTTTAATTTCCTGCATCTGTTTTTGCTGGTATTCAG
>CAZZDN010000140.1:0-3987 GCA_964652655.1 uncultured Methylotenera sp. | reverse complement strand
CGGTGCCTTATGGCATGTTATCTAGCGCACAATTGCGCAAACTTGGCGATATTTCAAAAAAATACGACAAAGGCTACGGTCACTTCAGCACTCGTCAGAACCTGCAATTAAACTGGCCTAAATTAGAAGACGTGCCTGAAATCTTGGCAGAGTTAGCCACAGTTGAAATGCATGCCATTCAAACTTCAGGCAACTGTATCCGTAACATCACAACGGATCAGTTCGTAGGCGTTGCTCCAGATGAAGTGATCGATCCACGTGCAATCGCAGAAATCATGCGCCAATGGAGTACATTCCACCCTGAGTTTGCGCTTTTGCCACGTAAATTCAAAATCGCAGTTTCTGGCACTAAGAACGACCGCGCATTAGTGCAAGCGCACGATATCGGTCTGGAGTTTTACCGTGACAGCAATAACCAAGTGGCCATCAAAGTATGGGTTGGTGGTGGCTTAGGCCGTACGCCAATCTTAGGCACTGTGATTCGCGAGCATCTGGAGTGGCAACATGCCCTTACCTATTGCGAGGCGATTATCCGTGTATATAACCTACATGGCCGTCGCGACAACTTATATAAAGCTCGTATCAAGATTTTAGTGAAAGCTTTAGGCATTGAGGAGTTCCGTAAACAAGTCGACGCTGAATGGGCACATATTAAAGATACAGAAAACACAATTACTGAAGCTGAGTTAGCACGTGTTGCTAAGCATTTTGATGTCATGCCTTATGAAAACCTACCTGCTCATGATGCTGGCTTTGATACGGCTGTTGCTAGCAACCCTGCATTTGCAGCATGGGTAAAACGTTGTGTTCACCCTCACAAGCAAGCGGGTTACCGCGCAGTAACGCTATCACTCAAACCACATGGTCAAGCCCCTGGCGATATTAGCTCTGAGCAAATGTGGACAGTAGCAGACCTTGCTGATGAGTACAGTTTTGGTGAATTACGTTCATCTCATGAGCAAAACCTAATTTTGGCAGATGTTAAATTAAGCGATCTGTTTGCATTATGGGAAAAAGCACGCGCCAATGGTTTGGCAAGCCCGAATATTGGCTTACTCACAGACATTATCTGTTGCCCAGGCGGTGACTTCTGCTCACTAGCAAACGCAAAAAGTATTCCTATTGCTAAAGCGATTCAAATGCAATTTGATGATTTGGACTACCTGTATGACATCGGTGAGATGGAGCTTAACATCTCAGGTTGTATGAATGCTTGCGGCCACCACCATGTGGGCCATATTGGTATTCTTGGTGTAGATAAAGATGGTTCTGAGTGGTACCAAGTGACTATCGGCGGTAAACAAGGTAACGATGCAAGTATTGGTACCGTGATCGGGCCTTCATTCTCTGCAGAAGAAATGCCTGGCGTGGTGCAAAAGCTGATTGAGGTTTACATCAAAGAACGTACGCCTGAAGAAAGATTTATTGATACTGTGCGTCGCTTGGGCGTTGCCCCATTCAAAGCACATGTCTATGCAAAAAATGAGGTTGCAGCATGAGTAATTTAATTAAACTAAACAATGGCGTGGCAAGCGTAGTAGCCGATGACTGGACACTAGTTCAGTTACCAGCGACTCAAGTAGAAGAGCGCAAGCAAGCTGGTAAAGTGGTTTTGTTTAAACTGACTGGCGAAGCGACTGTGACTGAAGCACAAGTTGCCGATACAGTGATTCCGGCAACTGGCAAAATCATTTTGCCTTTGAGCGTATTTATTGCGCGCAATAACGAAATTAAAGAGCGTATTGCACTAGGTGAAATCGGTGTTTGGTTAGCGACACATGAGCTGCTTGAAAAACTGACACAACAGCAAGCGGACTTAAACGCGTTACCTATCATCGCAATTTTTGTAGAGCGTTTTGCTGATGGCCGTATTTTCTCATTAGGTAACCTGCTACGCACACGATTTGGCTTTAAAAACGAGCTACGTGCATTTGGTGACGTATTACGTGACCAGCTGTTCTTCTTGAAACGCAGCGGCTTTACCAGCTATCAAGTGCGTGCTGACCGCTCTGCACATGAAGCGATTGCTAGCTTGACTGACTTCACTAAGCCATACCAAGGTGCGGTTGATGAGCCTCGCCCAGTGTTTAAGCGTTATAACAGAGGCGCATAAATGACTACGGATGTAGATTTAGGTCAGGTAGTCATGTTAAAGCCTAGCGCCAATAACCCTGCGACTAGACCAACACTGACGGATGCGTTAGTTGCCAGCGTTAATCAAAAAGCAAGCGAGGTGCTAGGCTTATTAAGCAACGCCGCCAATGAATTTGGCGCGAATGAGGTTACCTTCGCCAACAGCTTTGGTGCGGAAGATATGGTGTTAACCGACATCATTCAACGCCAGAAAGTTGCGATTGAGATTTTCTCACTCGACACTGGTCGTCTGCCAGTTGAAACTTACGATCTGATTGCAAAAACCGAGCAAACTTACAACACGAAACTTAAAATCTTCTTCCCGCAATCTGATGCGGTAGAAAATTATGTAAGAACCAATGGCATCAACGCATTTTACGAGTCGATTGATTTACGCAAAGCATGCTGCTTTATGCGTAAAGTGGAACCATTACAACGTGCTTTAAAAGATAAAAAAGCATGGGTGACCGGTATGCGTGCAGAGCAATCTACGACGCGTGTTAACCTGCCCTTCCGTGAGTTTGATAGCGGCAACCAGCTGGAAAAATTTAACCCACTTAGCAACTGGACTGAAAAAGAAGTATGGGCATACATCCGTATGTTTGATGTGCCCTACAACAAACTGCATGATCAATTTTACCCAAGCATAGGTTGCGCACCATGTACACGTGCGATTGCGATGGGCGAAGATGTGCGCGCTGGTCGCTGGTGGTGGGAAGACCCCAACAGCAAAGAATGCGGATTACACGTAAAGAAGTGATTTTATAAAACTCTGCAATGCATCTGGTATTAAGTAGTACTTTTGATTTTTGAAACCTAAGAATATGACAACGACTAAACAACCTTTATCTCATTTAGACTGGCTAGAGTCAGAGGCCATTTACATTCTGCGCGAAGTTGCAGGCCAATGTAGCAACCCTGTACTACTATTCTCAGGTGGCAAAGATTCACTATGTATTTTACGTTTAGCTGAAAAAGCATTCCGTCCGGGTAAGTTTCCGTTCCCACTGATGCATATTGATACTGGCCACAACTATCAGGAAGTGTTGGATTTCCGTGACCAGCGCGCCGCAGAATTAGGCGAACGCCTGATTGTACGTTCAGTGGAAGACTCAATAAAACGTGGTACCGTGGTATTAAAATCACCTGATGAGCCACGCAACAAGCATCAGTCTGTAACCCTGCTGGAAGCGATTGAAGAGTTTGGCTTTGACTGCTGTATCGGTGGTGCGCGCCGCGATGAAGAAAAAGCCCGTGCTAAAGAGCGTATCATGAGTTTCCGTGATGAATTTGGCCAATGGGATCCGAAAAACCAACGCCCAGAATTATGGAACCTGTATAACGCACGCTCACATAAAGGTGAAAACATCCGCGCCTTCCCTATTTCTAACTGGACAGAAATGGATGTATGGCAGTATATCGAGCGTGAGAACTTAGGCTTGCCAAGCATCTACTTCTCACACAAACGTGACATCATTATGCGCGGTGGCGCGATGATGCCTGCAAACGTGCCATTGGCTAACGGTGAAATCATTAACCAGCCTAAGCCAGGTGAAGAAGTGATTAACATGCAAGTGCGCTTCAGGACTGTTGGTGACATTACATGTACCGCACCTGTACTTTCAGATGCTGACAATGTAAGTAAAATTGTCATTGAAACCGCTACGACCACGATTACTGAGCGCGGTGCGACACGTCTAGATGACCAAACCTCAGATGCTTCAATGGAGCAACGTAAAAAAGAAGGATATTTCTAAAAATGCAAGCGATCAGGTGATTGAAAAGACAATTCAATCAACCGCTTTATCTAGACATTTTTGTCTTAGCATTTTGATAATTTGAAAACTAAAAATT
>CAZZDN010000139.1:0-4105 GCA_964652655.1 uncultured Methylotenera sp. | reverse complement strand
CAGCCCGTTAACGGCACTTGCTTTTAATATTGCGACTTCTCTCATGACGATAAATTTTTGATTGATTGCTTGGCATCACTCATTGGCTGTGATGCCGCATCTCTAATACTGTAGGCGAGTAGATAAGATAGGTAGAAGTATAACGCTGATAAGGAGAACAACTTAGTGAAATATGTGCTGAATAGACACGAAACTTACAGGCATAAAAAAACCCAGATAACTCTGGGTTTTTATCATACTTTAAACAAGTATTATTTGTTCATGACGTACATAGTCACTTCAAAGCCGAAACGCATTTCTGTTGCTGCTGGTGTTGTCCACATAATCATTCTCCTAAGTATTTGGTTAAACATGACTTGGTGTCTTGTTTTAGTGATTCAATTATGAGCCTACGCACAAAAAATACACTATCACTGTTCATGAATCGACCCTACGTAAAATCATGAACGACACATACCGATATGCATCATATTATTTGTTTGATATTGCATTTACATTGGATTACCTACCTCGCAGAGTAGGCGCCCCATCGATATCTAGATTTTAGCCTAGCAGTTTTATATAGCTTCCATAGACTACTCACCCCTATGATTGTCATGATAATCATAAAGGTCAACAGCATAGAAATCCCAATATCCCCAAATTGTCGAATAAGAACACCAAAACTTTTCAGATAAAATCTGCCTGTTTCACTTGAAAACGTAATGAGCGGCAGTATTGCAAGCACCATAAATATCAGGGAATACTGCACTCGTCTAACGTAAATAGCCTCACGCCTGCTTAACTGCTCGATGTATTGATTGACTGCCATGCCATCACTCCTCTTAAGTTGCATGGTTTGATTACTAAAAGTATCAGACAAACCATACACAAGAAGATATCTAATGTTTATTGCAGGAATATGAAATAACTGACGTCGCGCTTGATACATTAAAACAGCAACGGTGAGAAACTAAAAACTTTTCAGGGTTTTTTGAGGGATATTTCAGTACAACAATTGCGGGTCATTCATGAAGGCGAGTCGCTTGCATTCAATAGCATCAACAGCCCTATTGAATGAATCACTGGCGGAAGAGGCGAGATTCGAACTCGCGATAGGGTTACCCCTATGCCACCTTTCCAGGGTGGTGACTTAAACCACTCATCCACTCTTCCTTTAGGGGGCGAATTATAGTGCAATTCAAGACAAAAACCTATGTAGTCATGCTTTTTTATTTGAGTATTAATTAGCCTGCCCTACTCAAAAAATTATTCAACCAATATAACTTATTCAACTAGTATATAAGTATCTAGTATACCTTTACCTTTTATGTCTACGCCGGTACGTAATGAAAATGGGTAATCATCTGCTAGCAGACTTTTTGTCGCTTTAGATATTTGTATAGCATTAGGCAGACTAGTCTCTTCCATGCGACTCGCCATATTGACTGTATCACCCCATAAATCATAGCTGAATTTGCTACTTCCAATCACTCCAGCAACTACTGGCCCACTATTTATGCCAATCCGCATGCCTAAATCTGCGCCAATCTTTTCAGAGAGCTCTTTTAATACGACCTGCATCTCTAATGCCATGCCCATAATACGATGTGCATGGTCTATACACTCAACAGGTGCGCCAGAAACCACCATATAGGCATCACCAATCGTTTTAATTTTTTCAACCTGATATTTATCCGCCAGCTGATCAAATCGTAGAAATATCTCTGACAGCAAATCAATTAGCTGCGTAGGAGACATTTTGTCCGACATTTGCGTGAAATTGATTAAATCCGCAAACATCACAGTCACACTTTCATAATGATCTGCAATACGCATATCGTAGGCTTTTAGCCTTTGTGCGATAGGTGCAGGCAGAATATTTAACAGAAGTTTTTCTGACCTAGCTTGCTCAATTTCAAGAGAACGCATAATTCGCTCTTTTTGCGCCTGAAAAAAACGCAACACACCATAAAGTATCGCGGCTGTTCCAGTAATATTCATCAAGAAAAAAGTATCTTTAACCCCACTCGGAATAGGCATTGCATTGACCGCAAAGTAATTATTCATTTTCCAAGAAAGAAATGCTAAGCCGATAAAGAGCAAAAACCATGGTGTAGATTGTCTGGTGCCTAATATCATTAATGCACCGACTGGAGACAAAATAGCCCAGATTGCAACACCGCTAGACGCCTCAAATCCACCAATCGCCCATTGCATAAAGAACGGCATCACCAATAGCATCACCAGTTGAGTAAAAGTGAAATACTCGAATCGCTTGGATTTATAAAAGATAAATAAACTAAGATAGGAAATGATCAGATAGAAATACGGGACAGCCGCAATCACTGCATACCCTTCCCCAAGGCCGGATAAGGTATAAATCCAAAAGAAACTTACTAATGTTTCAGCAACCACTAATATCGATAAGATAGCCTTACCCAAACCTAAAGAAGTCGGGTTCAATAAACCATCCCAAAATCCACGTGCGAAAATTGGTGAGTTAGCTAAATTAACTGACATAGTTGAACACTAGCGTTTAATTTTTATTAAATCAAGATTTACACTATAACTTAAGCATCTATGTTTTTCTATTCTTTGTTTCTATTTTGCTCAATCAAACATCCCCAGTTATTTTGAAACCAAAAACCAAATCATCCGTCATAGAAATTACAAGAAAAACGGTAGAGATGGGAAGACATAGCATCATGGGTTCTTCATCTTGATATATTCATTAATTTGATGAATGTTATCGTCTAATACTTGATTTGCTCGCGCCTTAGCGTTATTGTTTTGGAGTGGCGACGATTACGAAACCCTTTTATTTACAGGCACTTTAGCGAAATTGATGCAAATATAAGTTTCTTGATGAATAATTGCGGTTAGACAATAAGAATTACTATATTAACGAGAGAAAACCTATAGGAGTTGGTATGAGTTTAGATTTATTAAAAGGTCTTGGTGTCACAATACCTTACAAAGCTAAATACGATAATTTTATCGGTGGCAAATGGGTAGCACCAGTTAAAGGCGAGTATTTTGATGTGATTACACCAATTACTGGCAAACCTTACACAAAAGCAGCACGCTCTGGTGCTGAAGATGTTGAACTCGCTTTAGATGCAGCGCACGCAGCGGCTGACAGCTGGGGTCGCACTCCACCGGCACAACGCGCCAACTTACTATTAAAAATCGCAGATCGCCTAGAAGCAAACTTGGAAATGATTGCGACAGCTGAAACAGTGGATAACGGCAAACCAATTCGTGAAACTCTGAATGCGGACATCCCATTGGCGATTGACCATTTCCGTTACTTTGCTGGTTGCCTACGTGCACAAGAAGGTAGCCTGAGTGAGTTAGACGAAAACACCGTAGCTTACCACTTCCATGAACCGTTAGGCGTTGTTGGTCAAATCATTCCTTGGAACTTCCCAATTTTGATGGCTGCTTGGAAACTAGCGCCAGCCGTAGCTGCTGGTAACTGTGTAGTGATGAAGCCAGCTGAGTTTACACCTGTTAGCCTTTTAATTTTGATGGAGACAATTGCTGATATCCTGCCACCAGGCGTAATCAACATTGTAAACGGTTACGGTCGCGAAGTGGGTGCTCCTCTCGCTAACAGCCGCCGTATCGCTAAAATCGCATTTACTGGTTCAACTGCAACTGGCCGTGTGATTGCACAAGCCGCAGCTGGCAACTTGATTCCTGCAACATTAGAGTTAGGTGGCAAATCACCAAACATTTTCTTTGAGGATATCGCTCAAGCTGATGACGACTTCTTTGATAAGGCTGTTGAAGGTTTAGTTTTATTTGCCTTTAACCAAGGCGAAGTTTGTACCTGTCCATCACGTGCACTGATTCAAGAATCCGTGTATGACAAATTCATGGAACGTGTATTACCACGCGTAGCAGCGATTAAGCAAGGCAACCCACTTGACCCTAACACCATGATTGGTGCGCAGGCTTCTGAAGATCAAATCAACAAAATCATGTCATACATGGATATTGGTAAACAAGAAGGTGCGCAACTGCTTATCGGTGGTGAGCGCAACCACTTAACAGGTGCTTTAGCTGACGGTTATTACGTGAAACCAACCTTATTCAAAGGTAACAACAAAATGCGCAT
>CAZZDN010000138.1:0-4178 GCA_964652655.1 uncultured Methylotenera sp. | reverse complement strand
AGCGAACGCATACGCCGTATCTATGCACGTGCCAAGCTAGAAAAAGAAGAAGTCAATTTACTCAGAGGAATACTCACCTTATCAATCACGCCTAAAAAACACGATAAATACTAATCATTATTCAAATAGCTATTTGTTCTAAAAACATTTTTCTGGGCTGTAAAGAACTTTTTAAAAGCACGATTTTCATATTGAAATAATTTTATCTATTTTATGCATCATTTGGAGATGCTCTGATGCGCAAACTGACACTTGGCCTAAGTTTCATCCTCAGCATTGGTTCTGCTTTTATCTACTCACCTGCGTTTGCCGCGCCGCCTGATGGTTTAGTCTACGCGCTCAAATCTAGTGTAGTCAAAATACGCGTCACATTACCAAACGGCCACTATGGTGTAGGTTCCGGTGTTGTCGTGGCTAAAGATCAAGTCGTCACCAACTGTCACGTAGTTGCCAATGCACACGCCATCAATGTCATTAAATTTGGCGAAAGCCACCGCGCACTTAGCCTAAAAGCAGACTGGGCGCACGATTTATGTATCGTGGGGTTTGATGGACTGAATACTACTGTTGCAACACTAGGGGAAAGCAAAAACCTGCAATACGAACAATCCGTTTTCACCATCAGCTTTCCCAATAACGCACCTCGCCCACTGACCACCTATGGCGCAGTCAAAGCGCTATACCCGATGGATGACAGCGTTATCATTCGTTCAACTAATGACTTTAGGTTAGGTGCTAGTGGTGGGGCTATGTTCAGCGATGATGGTAAACTTGTTGGCATCATCACACTAAAAAGCCCAGGAAGAAATGCGTTTTATTACAACATGCCTGTAGAGTGGATTAAGAACTTATTAAATCAACCAGAGATTGCAATAAACACTAAAGGTGAATTGCCTTTTTGGGATGCCCCAGAAGAAAAACGTCCCTATTTCATGCGTGTGATTCAACCTTATCAGACGAAAGATTGGGTCAATCTCAAAAAGATTTCTACCGAATGGTTGCAATCAGAGCCAAAAACCAGTGAAGCACTACATTATTTAGCAATTGCTGAATACCACCTCAAAGAAACAAAAAATGCGGAGCAGCACTTTAATCAAATCTACGCAGAAAACAAATATCACACAAATGCGTTATTGTATTTAGGCATTATTGCAGCAGAATCTGGTAATAAAGAAGAGGCTATTAAATCTGCTGCCCTCTTAGATAAATTAGATAAAGAGGCTGCAAATCAACTGAATGAAAAGTTAGGCATCGCAACCAGTAGCGAATGCCAAGTAAGCCAATGTTAAAAATGCCTAACCGCATTTAGCCACCCCATCCACTTCAGGCAAACAAGCACTGCGTTATTCTCTGCTATGTGCTTCTACCACGTTTCATGCATGAATCAATAGCATGGCGAGACTATAGTCCTAGTAAATTAGTCAACCATTACTGATTTATGGCATAATTGTGCCCTGTTTAAATTATTGCCAAACCTACATGTTTGACCACATTAAAGAAGATATTTCTATCGTTTTCGAGCGTGACCCAGCGGCGCGCACGCATTGGGAAATTTTAACCACTTATCCCGGTGTACACGCGCTATTGATGCATAGATTAAGTCATTGGTTCTGGAAGGCTGATTTCTTTTGGCTAGGCCGTTTCTGCTCACACATTGGACGTTGGTTTACCGGCATAGAAATCCATCCAGGCGCTACAATTGGTCGCCGTGTGTTTATCGACCACGGCATGGGCGTTGTCATCGGTGAAACTGCGATTATCGGTGATGATTGCACGTTATATCATGGCGTTACGCTTGGGGGCACTTCATGGAACAAAGGCAAACGCCACCCTACCCTAGAATCCGGTGTAGTGATTGGTGCAGGCGCTAAAGTGTTAGGTCCAATCACGATAGGTGAAGGGGCAAAGATTGGCTCGAATGCAGTCGTGGTAAAAGATGTGCCAGCCAACGCAACTGCTGTCGGCATTCCCGCACGCATCCTGGAAGAGGAAAAATCGAAAAAACGTGAAGAAACTGCACAAAAAATCGGCTTTGCGGCTTATGCCGTGGGCAATGACGAAAATGACCCGATGATTAAAGCAATACACTCGTTGCTAGACCACGCCTCCAAACAAGAGTTAGCGATTACCGAACTACAAGCACAAATAGCACGCTTAAATACAGATGAACACAGTGATGCTGAAGTCGCAGATGCATTTAACGTGCCCACAACAACCAGCAAGCCTTAATGCCTTCCTTTATCAATAATCAATACTGAATAATCTTTGGTGCAGTGTTGTTTTAAATCAAAAACAGTTTCTAGCGATCACTGAAACTTTTTTCTGCTTAATAAAAACAACATTGAACTGAAGCGTGTAATTGTTGACTAAAATTGTAAGGAATTATACAATTCATCCATCAATGATACTTGACCATATAAAACATTATGCGATTAACCACTAAAGGTCGCTTTGCTGTGACAGCAATGCTAGACCTCGCGATCAATGAGACAAAAGACGCTCCAGATACCAAGCCAGTAACCCTTGCAGGTATCAGCGAAAGACAAGACATTTCACTCTCATACCTAGAGCAGCTATTCAGCCGTTTGCGTAGACAAGGTCTAGTGAAAAGCATCCGCGGTCCGGGTGGTGGCTATAATTTAGCTAAAAATTATTCAGAAATTTCAGTGGCCGAAATTATTAACGCTGTAGACGAACAAATTGACGCGACACAATGCGGAGGTCACGAGAACTGCCGCGACGAAGGCCGTTGTATGACGCACGACCTTTGGTCAGCACTGAATACTAAAATCTTAGAGTATTTAGATGGCGTCACATTAGCAGACATGGTCGCATCACAAAAGAATGGCCAAAAAGTGCTATTCACACCACGTAATTGTAGTGGCACACATGACAAAGCAACAGCAATCAATACAGCAAACGCTGTTGCCAACTAGATGCCTGAGCAAGGTCATTCGATGTCCAACATTTATCTAGATCATAACGCCACCACAGCACTAGACCCTCGCGTGCTAGAAAGCATGCTGCCTTGGATGCAAAGGCAAAGTGGCAATCCAACGAGTCGTCACGTATTCGGCCGCTCTGCGCGAGACGCGGTTGAACACGCGAGAACGCAGGTGGCTGAGGCATGTGGCGCTTATGCATCGCAAGTGATTTTCACTGGGTCTGGCACGGAAGCCAACAACTTTGCTATAAAAGGTATTGCCGGTAACCAAACTGGCAGCCAGATTTTATATAGTGCGATTGAGCATCCTTGTGTGTCCCGCCCAGCAAAAGCTATGCAGCAGTTAGGATGCTCAAGCGATATTATCGGTGTGGATACTGACGGCATACTATCGCAATCGCAGTTACAGAAGCAGTTACAAACATCGACCAGCGTTGCCTCTGTGATGCTGGCGAACAATGAAACCGGCACGATTCAGAACATTACCGAAATTGCGGAATTAGTCCGCAAAACTGGTGCATTTATGCATACAGACGCGGTACAAGGTTTGGGTAAAGTTCCGTTGAGTTTTATGGATTTGAACGTACATGCAATGACGATCTCAAGCCATAAAATTCATGGCCCGCAAGGTGCAGCAGCGCTGATTCTGGATAAACGTGTGGACATACAGCCGCTACTTCATGGTGGCGGCCAAGAGCGCGGGTTGCGTAGCGGCACTGAGAATGTAGCGGCTATCGTTGGCTTTGGTACAGCATGTGAGTTAGCAGTGGCTAATCTGACCGCGTTTACTCATCACACACAAATGCTACGCGATACCTTTGAGCTAGGCTTAAAAGCACTGGATGTGACGATATTTGGCCAGCAAACTTCTCGCTTGCCTAATACTAGCTTTTTTGCACTAGATGGGATTGAAGGCGAAACATTAGTAACTGCTTTAGACCGTCAAGGTTACGCTGTTGCGAGTGGTTCTGCATGCTCAAGTGATAGCACGGAGCCCAGCCATGTCTTACTAGCAATGGGCGTTAAACCTGATTTAGCGCGTGGTGCAGTGCGTGTCAGTTTTGGGGCACACAACACTTTATCGCAAGTAACAGATTTTTTAACAACGCTTAAAAATGAAATTTTGAGACTAAGACAACTCACTGGAATAGCCGCATAGATTCGCTAATCCAAAATTGAATATATAACGTAACTGGTAAGGATAATTAAGAAATGTCAGCATCAATTGAAATGC
>CAZZDN010000137.1:0-4183 GCA_964652655.1 uncultured Methylotenera sp. | reverse complement strand
TTGCGCCAATGCCATCAATGGCGTGCGCACTACCCCAGTATAAACCAACTCATCACACTGCATGCGCGCAGCATCGTTATAGCCCAACACATGTGGCTTGCCGTTACTTAGCAACGCAATATCTGTCGTAGTACTGCCAATATCAATAAATATCGCTTGTGGTAATTGCTTCGCCAAGTAACACATACTTGCTAGCCAGTTCATTGAAGCAATGTCAGCGGTAACCTCGGCCACCTGCTCTAGGCTTACAAAGCCCTTATTACCAGCAAAAAACTTAAGTGCAACTTTAGGGTTTTTTGCACTGAGTTTTTGCTGCATCGTCTGTGCAATAGTCAATACGCCGGTATATCGATCAGGAAATATATCAGCCAGCTCACCGGTCATTGTCACCGCGTGTGACGTCGCCTGTATTTCAAACAAAATAGCGTCAACCGCCGACTCCAGTTCGTTAAGCCCACGCCACAACGGGCAATAAACCTGCTTAGCATCCAGTACATGACCCTGTGCATCTAGCAATACAGCCTTCACATGTGCGCCACCAATATCCCAACCAATAATATGCTGTTGGCTCATAGCGAAATGACTACCTCTTTTTTAGCTAAATTAGGCATCACAAACTTATCGTTCAACACGCAATCCAAAATTAATTTAGCAGGATTATAATCCAAGGCCTGCTCTAGCCCTACATAGCTGGTCGTTAAGCGCGGGTTAATTTCTATCACATAAATCTTATGGTCATGCTCCGTATCGACAATCACATCCACACCAACATAACCTAGAGCATCTGGTAGCATCTTAGCTATCTTCCTAGCGATAGTTTCAAAACGTTGCCAATAAGCAACCATGCCATTAATGGTGATCCCAGATAATTGAAATTGATTGCCATCACGCACAATGTGTTGCTTATTACAGCTTAATAACCATGCTTTGCCATTACGACACAGCATAGAAAAACTAGCTGCTACACCAGCCTGATAAGGCTGTGCTAAGTAGTTTAAATAGCGGTCATCCTGCTTAATCCAATCCGTTAAATCACGCATAGAATCAAACAACTCAATACCGTCACAGCCAGCGCCATCTTCTGGTTTAGCAACCCAAGTGCTGATATTTTCGCTCGATAACTCCGTGTGCTTACCAGCGACGAGGTCTTCCCCTGCATATACAGGCAAGGTATATATTTTCGCCTCTTGTAATGCTTCAAAGCATAAAGTCTTGCTAGTGCCAATTAGGGTAGCATCAAAACCGCATCCCAAAAATAAAGCGCCTTTGTCATGACTCGCATAGCATAACTCGCTTAATTCCAACAAAACACCATTAGTTTCCGGCGCAATTAACCAAACCAAATCCACTGTGGCAAGCGCTTCAGTAAACTCACGGTTAAACTGGCCAGATGCAACCTCAATACTACGGTTAGCTAACGCTGGTGGCTGAAGCCTCGCATCATGTAAAGTGACGATTTCATATTGATGCATCTCAGCCAAATTGCGCAACAAAGCATCTCGCATCAAAGTGCCCTCTTTCACCAAAGCGTCAGGCAGTTCCTCTGCACTGAAGCCACCTCCAGTGATGTACTCACATACTAATATTTTCTTTAATACTTCGATGATGTATTCCTTTTAAACTAATTGATTACGCGTCATTAGCTTGATTAAAGCACACCCAAATAAGGCCACGCAAAACATGCATAAGCTGGGATAATAAGGGTGAAAAATAATGCTGGCCTAACAAATGACAATCTGCTTAAAAATCTAAGCTTGATCAAAACATAAGCTTGGAAAGTAATATAAATGTAGTAAAAATCCAAGCATAGAATATAAGCATAGAAAGTCATATTAAAAAGTCACTAGCAATCACAGCAAAACCCAACAAAAAACCTTTGAGATCTAATGCATATCATTCCAGTCATTGACCTATTAAACGGCATTGTCGTTCACGCAAAAAAAGGTGAGCGCCACAACTACCAAGCAATCACATCTGCACTGACTTCCTCCAATCAAGCGCTAGATATCGTAGCTGCTTTGATGTCGGTCCACCCATTTCAGCAACTTTATATTGCCGATCTCAATGCCATACAAAAACTGCCTAATTCACAAGATTTATCACAGCAAAACAACTTTAGCGTGATTGCCACGATTGCTAGAGACTACCCCAATCTCACACTTTGGGTGGATGCTGGGATTAGCAATCATGCTGAAATTGACTTATTTTTACCATTAAAAGTAAAGTTGATACTTGGTAGCGAGAACTTCTCAACTATAGCGCAATATCTAGCAATCTATCATGCCATCGGTGAGCAAAGCATACTTTCCCTAGACTTTATGCCTATGGGCTACCGAGGCCCGCAAGAATTATTAGTAAATAGCGCTTACTGGCCCAAAGATGTGATTGTCATGTCTCTTGCAAATGTCGGTGCTAATCAAGGTGTGAATCAGCCACTGCTTGCTCAACTCAAGGCACAAGCGCATGACCATTTTAACTTATACGCCGCTGGTGGCGTCAGAGATATCGCAGATTTAAATACACTGATGGCTTTAGGTATGCATGGTGCACTTGTCGCTACTGCACTGCATCAAAAACAACTCACATCCCAACAACTCAAACAGTTAGCGCAATAATCAACCTTAGCGTCAGGTTAATCACAATTTATTTACAAAAGACAAGTAAAAAAATGATTAAAAATCATTATTTTTTTGCAAAATAAGGGTTGACTTATGCACACTATTTTATGTAACAAGGGTGAGTTTTAAAAAAACCCTTATAAATCAAACAAAAAAACTTAACCAATTGATTTATATAGACTTTTAAAAAAGCGTAAAGTTTGTACTTTTTAAAAAAACCTTTATAAATTGGTAGCTTACAGTTAATAGCCACAAATAATCACAGAGTTATCCACAGATTTTGTGGAATACTTGTTTTTTCGCCACATCAGGTAGAAACGGTGAGATGTGTCTGAAGTGTAACTTGAGTCTAAATCAAGAAGTACATTAAAACGCGATACTTTCTGAAAATTTACCATGGATACTGATACTTGCTTTTATCTTTTACTCATCATGACTTCGTCGTCTATGCCCTGCTTAGCAAACGTGCTAATGTCTAGTCGCTTGGTAATATTCTCGTATATCAGTTAGCAATACATGCCGAATCGCTTTCAGTTTTTGAATTTGCTCAAGGCCAGCAGCGCTTCGATTAATATTGATTTCACTAAAAAGCTTATCAGAGAGTTTGGTAGTGAGTGATAAATCGATGAGTGCATGATCAGCAACACATACCATCGCCGCAATTTCCATCATGGTGCGCATGACATCTACGATGTTCTCAAGCTCAACAATCTCGTGATTAGATTTAGAAGCCTGCATTAACATTTCAGCTTGATTTAACAAACTTTCTGTTTCTGAGAAAAATAACGAATATGCTTCCTCAAGCAATTCCACGTTATTTTGATTATGCTCAACTAACATGATGTAGACCTATTTTCAAAAAACTTATCACCCCAGATATCCAACTTATGGCGCGTTAAATAAAAATCATGTGCCTAACACTTTCTGAACCACATCTAACAAGCGCTCAGGATGAAAAGGCTTAACTACCCAGCCAGTTGCGCCAGCAGCTCTTCCTTCCATTTTCATCTCAGGACTAGATTCTGTGGTCAGCATCAAAATAGGCACAGACTGATAAGAACCTAATTCACGCAGTTTTTTAATCAACGACAAACCGTCCATCACTGGCATATTGTGATCAGTAAGCACGAGATCCACTGTTTTTTCTTTTGCTTTTTCTAGGCCATCAAGCCCATCTACAGCCTGAACAACCTGATAACCTGCTTGCTCAAGGCTAAATACCACCATTTTTCGCAAAGAATCAGAGTCATCAACAGCAAGAATTGTTTTGGTCATAGAAAGGCTCCTGTCGTTTGTTTCAAACTTAAATACACATATTTCGAACTTAAATACTTAAAACATCGTTACTTTAAAATCACTTATTTCAATATTGCGCGCTAAAACTCTTGCCAATCGCTATCATCTTTCGGAATTTTGGCTGATTTCGTAGGCAAACTTTGCTGTTTAGGCGCACGCCCAGGGATTTGCTCAAAGGATTTAATTGTTCTTAAATTAGGATTACCCTGAGCTACACCGCCACGCAATTTAAACGCACTCACGGTGTCCATCAACGCCATCGCTTGATC
>CAZZDN010000136.1:2146-4204 GCA_964652655.1 uncultured Methylotenera sp. | reverse complement strand
TGAAATTTTAACTGCCAATCATTTTTTCTTATGGCATCTTTAACTTTGGTTTCCCAACAAGATACATCATCCCAACTACCAGTCTCCTGGTATGTTGATGAAAATACTTATGCTTTAGAGCAAAGGCATTTGTTCGCCCATGCGCCGCATTACCTTGGTCACGAACTCATGGTTCCTAATATTGGTGACTACCATGTATTAGACTGGATGGGACAAGCAAAGAGCTTGGTTCGCCAACAAGATGGCATCAACTTGCTGAGCAATGTGTGCAGGCATAGACAGGCGTTGATGCTTAAAGGACGAGGCCACACTAAGAATATCGTATGTCCACTGCATCGCTGGACTTATGACCTAGAAGGCAAACTGCTTGGTGCACCGCACTTTGAACAAAATCCATGCTTACATCTAGATAAAAAGACGCTACAAAATTGGCAGGGTTTGCTGTTTGATACTAAGCGTGACATCGCAAAAGATTTAGCTAATTTAGGTTGCAAGCAGGATTTTGATTTCACCGGCTATATGCTCGACCGCGTAGCGGTTGAAGAATACAACTTTAACTGGAAAACCTTTATTGAGGTTTATTTAGAGGACTACCACGTTGGTCCTTTTCACCCTGGGCTGAACCAATTTGTCAACTGCGAACAGCTTAACTGGGAGTTTGGCGCTAATTACAGCGTACAGACCGTGGGTTTTAAATCGTCCGTGAACAAAGCGGGTTCGCCAACCTATCAGGCATGGCAAGCGCAAGTCGCTCAATATCATGGCGACAAAACACCAAAGTATGGGGCAATCTGGATGGTTTACTACCCATTCCTGATGATTGAATGGTATCCAAATGTATTGGTCGTATCACACATTATTCCACGTGACGTTAATGCATGTACTAATGTGGTGGAATTTTACTACCCAGAAGACATTGCTTTATTTGAACGCGAATATGTGGCCGCACAACAAGCGGCTTATGATGAAACCGCTATCGAAGATAATGACATTTGTCAGCGCATGCACGATGGACGCCATGCATTATTTGCACAAGGTATCGATGAGCGCGGCCCATATCAGCACCCAATGGAAACTGGCATGGAGCATTTTCATCAGTGGTATCGCAAGCAGATGCAACAACACCTCGCGCATACCATGCGTTGATGCCATTTGAGCGGCTTGCATGAATAGGACTGGCCTTAAACTGCCAAACCTAGGTAGCTTATGGATGCTAGTCGCAGCACTAGGTTTTGCTATCATGGGCGCGTTAGTCAAACTTGGCGCACATAAATTTAGCAGTATCGAACTGGTATTCTATCGTTCCCTATTTGGTTTAGTTTTTATCAGTGTTTTTATTGTGCAGAATAAACTACCGCTAGCCACGCCTGTGATGCACAAACAAATGTCACGCGCTGCCGTAGGCTTTACCGCGCTGATTTTATTTTTCTATGCCATCGCGCATTTACCGCTAGCCACTGCAATTACACTCAACTATACGTCACCGCTTTTTTTGGCTGTGCTTACACCGATATTGCTGAAAGAAAAACCAAAAAAAATCCTATTGATTGCCTTAGTGATTGGTTTTGCTGGCGTGACATTATTATTAAAACCTACCATCAATCAATCTCAATGGTTAGCAGGCTCTTTGGGCTTATTATCAGGCATAGGTGCGGCACTCGCTTATATTCACGTCAAGCAACTTGGCCAAGCTAATGAGCCAGACTGGCGCACTGTATTTTACTTCACCTTAGTTTCTTCTGTGTGCGCAGGAGCATGGATGCTGTTTGATCACTTTCATGCGCTAACATGGTCTGACCTGCCATTATTATTTGGGCTGGGTATTTCTGCCACCATCGCCCAACTTGCACTCACACGCGCTTATCGTACTGGTGACACCTTAGCAGTGGCAAGCCTAGCCTATGTAACGATTTTATTAGCGAGTCTATTTGGGGTAATTTGGTGGCACGAGCATTTAAGTGCAGATGCGTGGTTAGCAATTGGTTTAATTATACTCAGCGGCATCATCAGCATACGCAGTAGCCGCTGAATAATTAATCGATTGAATCACCGATTAAA
>CAZZDN010000136.1:0-2046 GCA_964652655.1 uncultured Methylotenera sp. | reverse complement strand
GCGATTTCTGCTGAGTTATTGGCATTTAACTTCTGTTTAATGTTGTATAAATGTGTACCTACCGTACGCGGGCTTAAAAACAGTGTTTCAGCAATTTCATTGGTCGTCTTACCTTTCGCCAATGCCATAAACACCTCGAACTCTCGTGGTGAAAGCACATCTACAGGATTCTGGTCACCAGATAACTGCTGAATCGCCATTTGCTGAGCAACACTTGCCTCTAGATATTTCTTACCTGAAGACACAGTTCTAATCGCTTTGATTAATTCTTCTGCCGCACTACGCTTAGTCAAATAGCCCATGGCTCCAGCATTAAGAACGCGTTTAGGATGCACAGAATCTTCATGTGCAGATAACACTAAAATTTTAGCTGTATTGTCTTTTGCCAATATACGTTCGATTGCCTCTAAACCACCGATACCGGGCATCGTAATATCCATCACTACCACATCTGGCTTATGCTCAACATAGCGCTGAATCGCTTGCTCACCGCTTTCAGCCTCGGCAATCACTTTGATATCTACATCAGACTCAAGCAGCATTTTGAATCCCATACGAACGACTGCATGATCATCTACCAACATTACATTAATCTGACTCATTGATTGACTTTCTGCTCTAAGGCACAAAAATTACATTAACTAACAGTGCTTACAGGTACTTTAATCGTGATTTCAGTACCTAGTCCAGGCGTTGAGATAATCGCAAAGGTTCCGTGCAACGCCTGCACACGCTCCCTCATTCCAAGCAAACCAAAGTGCCTACTTTGATCAATGGTATCAATATTCATACCAATCCCATTGTCTTTAATACTTAATTGCAATTCGCCATCTGACATTTTATTCAATCTAACTTCGATTGTACTGGCCTCTGCGTATTTTAAAGCGTTATTGAGTGACTCTTGCACTATTCGATATAGATTAATACTGATAGTTTCCCCTAAACTCTGTAAATTGCCTGATTGAAGATTCTCAGACAGAACAAGTTGGATATTCAACTTCGGGTACTGGGCCTGATGACTACTAATCAAGTCTTTCAGCGTTTCAACTAAACCTAAATTATCGAGGGCACCAGGCCTTAATTGCCGCACAATATTGTGCATACCGTCGTAAATCTGATTAGCTGCCGAAACAATCACTTGCGCACTAGATGCAACTTCTGCCATGCCTGTGCTGCTAATATTTGCCTTTGCTTTATTGGCAATGCCCACAGCAAAAGTTTTAATCGCAGTCACATACTGACCCAACTCATCATGCAACTCACGCGCTAGGCTACGACGTTCTTCTTCAATATGTTTTTGTATCAAATGCGTTAACTGCCTATTCTCCTCCAGCAAACGCTCTGCAGTCAGTGACTCCGCCATGCGGTTTAAACTATGACCAATCGTATCAAACTCAGGCAAAGGAAAAGCTGGCAAACGTGTTGTTAAATCACCCTGCTCGATACGGTTAATCGCGCCTAAAATGCGACCTATCGGCTTAAGAGAGTGGCTTAACAATAAATAGACTAAGGTATTCAAAATGATAAAGAATGCCAACCCAACCCACATTAACTGATTAAAACCAGCCCATGCTTCACGAACAGAGCCAGCCGCACTAGATTTCACCACCAGCCTACCGTAGCGAATTCTACGCTCTACTGTTTCGACCTTAGGTTGCACCAATTTGACAAACCACGCTGGCGGAACAACATCACTTTTAAATGTTGAGTCTGGCGAACGGTATAACTCATAACCCCGATAATCATAGAGCGTGATCTGACTGCTACGAACATAACCCAAAGAACCCAAAAAACCTTGCAGCACGACATGGGTTGGCCCCATTTCAGGGTTGAGCGTAGAGCTAAGAATTACGGTATCCAGTAGCTGCACAGTAACACGGCTAGCCGCTTCTACCCGCTCACGAATTGAAATTCGCGTATCTGTCACGAGTATCGACCCCACGACCAAGATGAATGCAAGCGACAATAAGGTTATCAGTAAATTTAAACGGAAACGTAAGCTCATGAGTTGAAATCACTTTATGACATGTGTAGAGTTTAACAACT
>CAZZDN010000135.1:0-4256 GCA_964652655.1 uncultured Methylotenera sp. | reverse complement strand
ATGTGCCTGCCTAGCCTATTTTATTTGGCGGTAGATAACTTATCCAAACTCACAGATCATATGCAAAAGGACACCGAGATTAGCCTGTTTCTGAAGATTGACGCCAATGCTGATGCAATTCAACAAATTGTGCGCCAACTGTCAGAAAATAAGGCGATTGAGCGTTTCCATTTAGTGACAAAAGAAGAGGCATGGCAACAGCTACAAGCCAAATCTAGGAGCAATCAGGATATTAACGATGCAGTCTCACAGCTGGGCAAGAATCCATTGCCAGATGCATTTTTTATTCAGGCTAAATCCGCAGACCCAGAGAGCCTGATGCAGCTAAAAGATACACTACAAAGTTTACCTAATGTAGAACTGGCATTATTAAATACCGAGTGGGTAAAACGCTTATCGTCTTTATTAAATTTAGGTAAAAAGCTAATTTCCATGATTGCTAGCCTACTAGCTGTTGTCCTTTTAGTCATTATCGGCAATACAGTACGCATGCAGATACTCACGCAAAAGGATGAAATTGAAGTGAGTAGCTTGATTGGCGCTACCCGTAGTTTTATCCGCATGCCTTTTTTATATGCTGGCGCGCTTTATGGCTTATTGGGCGGACTAATGGCGGTAATGATGCTGATTGGTATTATTCAGGCCTTCAACCTCTCCATCTCACAAATTGCGCATCTATATAGCAATGATTTCAGCCTATCACTGTTTAATGGACAGCTATTTTTAGCCGTGATTCTGGCCGCTATCAGCATAGGTTGGGTAGGCTCATATATTGCAGTGTCACGTGCGATTGCTCGCTATAAAATCAATTAATAATTTTTAGTTTACCTAAGCACGCATATCAATAAGAGTTGAGCTGATGTCTCTGGTTGACCATGCTCTCCATCTTACCAACCCAGCTAGCAAAGCTAGTCAGACGCAATTTAAATACTTATCGATTTCAGCGCCGACGTTTAAAAAGCCTAAATTTAAGAAGCTTAAGTTTAATCAGAAGCTTAAGTTTAATAAGTACCTTAAGTTTAAGAAGATACGTTTAAGTAGCGATATTTTAAGTGACTCGGCTTTAAGCTTTAATTAAGCTTTCTCATGCACAATACGTTACCACTCTCTTTAAATTGAGGTGTTTGCTAGGATAAAACAATCAACCTGCAAACAACAGATGACGATGAAAAAACTTAAGCTCGCCCTATTAGCGATGAGCGCCAGCACAGCATTCGCTGCGGTGGTGGCATTAACGCATAACCATGCAATAGCGGATATTGATCAGCAAACTGCACGCCAGCTATTAAGTGCAGGCAAGATTCTATCCTTAGAAAAAATCACTAAATTAGCCAAAGTAATTAAGCCAGGCGAAGTGCTCGAAACCGAACTTGAGCTTAAAAAAGGTATCTATATTTACGAAGTGGAGATACTAGATGCCAATAGTCAGGTCTGGGAAATCAAGCTTGATGCCAAAACAGGAAAACTCATCAAGCTAGCGCTTGAGGATTAAGGCATGCGACTGCTTTTAGTAGAGGATGACGCAAAACTTGGCCCACAATTGCAAGCAGGGCTTCAACGCGCAGGCTACGCCACAGATTTAGTTGCAGATGGTATCGAAGCGGAAATTCAAGGGACATTAGAACCCTATGATTTAGCCATACTAGACATTGGCCTGCCTAAACGCAATGGACTAGAAATATTAGCTCACTGGCGACAGGCGAAAATCACTACCCCAGTGATTATCTTGACCGCTAGAGGCGGATGGCAGGATAAAGTGATTGGGTTTAACACAGGCGCAGATGATTATGTCAGTAAACCTTTCCAGATTGAAGAGTTACTGGCTCGCATCAGTGCAGTCCTTAAACGTAGCACGGGTAACGTACTAGCACCACTGCATACTGCACATTTAACATTAGACGAACAAACACAAACGGTTATTTTCAACAGCGGTGAACACTGCAACCTCACCAATATTGAATTTAGGTTGCTGAGGTACTTTATGTTGCATGCAGGGCATATTTTGTCTAAATCAGTATTAACTGACCATGTGTACGAATATGACGAAGATAAGGACAGCAATGTAATTGAAGTCTACGTCAACCGCTTGCGCCATAAAATTGGCAGTGATTTGATACAAACCCGACGTGGGCAGGGCTACGTCTTTGAGGCAAAGCGATAATGCTGTCACTCAAGGGTAGATTATCTTGGAGCCTGACGCTTAGCTTAGTGCTACTCATCTCTCTACAGTGGCTGGTAGTAACTTACGCCATCAACAAACTCAATGAAGACCAGCTAATCAAACGCTTGCAATATGAAGGTGAAAGCCTGCTTGCCGGCATACAATTCAACGCATCGAACCAATTAGAAATCGATGCAAAACGCCTCAGTGCTATCTATCAACGCCCATTCTCCGGTCATTATTATGTAGTAATTTCTGGCCAGCAACGTCTAGTTTCACGCTCGCTATGGGATACCGACCTCCCTATCGACAATTTAGAGAGAGATCAGCAAGCAATACACCACAGCAACGGCCCAGAATCGCAATCACTTCTCATTGTGAGTAACGGCTATCAAAAACAAGGGCAACTGATAAGCATCGCAATTGCTGAAAATCTCGACCCACTAAAAGCAAGTATCAAGCGATTTCAGATCATGTACGCGGCTATTTCATTGTTTGGGCTCATTTTACTGCTGGCAATACAACGTTGGATTATTCAACGCGCATTATTGCCATTAAAACAAATTCAAAATGACATCACGAAACTTGAACGTGGTGAAATCAGCCAATTAAGCACCCAAGGTCCAGAGGAGATTGCGCCATTAATTAATGAGCTTAATCACTTATTACAGTCTATCCAGCAAAAGTCCAAACGCTCCAGAGAGTCTTTAGGCAACTTGGCTCATGCACTAAAAACAAAATTAACGCTACTCAACCAAACAGCAGAACGGCCAGAAATGTGCACGCTACCCGAAATCCGTGAAACCATTTATGCCGCTACAGACTCCCTAGACGACATAATTCAACGTGAACTCAAACGGGCGCGCTTAATGGGCGACGTCCGTCCTATGCAACAAATAGATTTAAAAACCGAGATCGCACAACTGACGCATACCATGCGTATGATTTACAAAGAAAAAATTGTGAATATCTCATGGGAAGTAGCCGAAGAGACAAAATTTCATGGTGATGGCGAAGACTTATTGGAAATACTGGGGAATCTGCTGGATAACGCCTGCAAATGGTGTAAACGTAATGTATCACTAACGGTAACTGGAAGCGATGCCCCGATTTTTGTGGTTGAAGATGACGGACCAGGCTGCCCGACCCATGAACTAAACTCACTCACACAACGTGGTTTTAGGGTAGATGAAAACGTTGCCGGAAGTGGGCTAGGGTTAGCCATTGTCTACGACATTGCAAATGGCTATGAGGCAAATCTTAACTTCAGCCGTTCCGCCACACTTGGCGGTCTGCGCGCAGAAGTAAGATTTCCCCCACGAAAACGTTAATTTAGCCTTAAATTAAAACCACTCTTGGCTCACATCTCGCACTGCACCAGTTTTAGCATCTACCAGCACTTCCCACTCACGTCCATCGGCATCGACAATTTCAAACTCATAGTCCCAACCTTTACCAAATTTTCTATTTTCTAAATCAACATCTTCTACTACGCCTGGTTTTGCAGAAAGCGCCTTTGCTTTTGCCTGTGTTAATGTCATTAAACCTAACTCTTTAGCCATTGCTTCCATCTCCTGAATATCGTCATCAGCAAATGCCAATAGTGATAACAAACTGAATGAAATAGCAGATGAAAATGCGAATATGTTCATTGATTGACGCATGATTAAACTCCTTTTAATGAAATGGTGAGTATCACTGTATGCGCCCAAGCTTAAATCAAGCTTAAAAAAACAATACGATAGCTAAATAATCAACCCCTTTGGTTCTGTTAAGCTTAAAAGTGAACACATTTAACCATATACCTAATAGGGTCACTTTACCTGATTGCACTATTTTGCTAGAGTGGAAACGCAGACTAGCGCAAACATTTCAAAACAACCGATTACTAAGCCAGTGCTTGCATGCCGGCGTAAAGTTTCACCAAGCATCAATTGTCATGTGCGATTGCAAGAAGTGAGAAAATACTTGTTCACCAAACTACATATGAAAGATGACCTAGGTATCGCGCAAGCACTCACTTGGCGCTATGTCCTTGCATTGTCTCTCGTTGCAGCACTCACAACAGCTGCTTGGTACAGCATGAAGCTTGTCA
>CAZZDN010000134.1:0-4278 GCA_964652655.1 uncultured Methylotenera sp. | reverse complement strand
TTAAAGGAAATTATCCAAATATGGCAACCGAAGCTAAGACAATACAAACATTAAACGCTGATGTACTTGAGTTACAAAAGTTTGGTGAACTTGCCCATAAATGGTGGGATAAGAATAGTGAGTTTAAACCTTTGCACGAAATCAATCCGCTTCGATTAAATTATATCGATAGCTTAGCTAATTTGAGCGGTAAGCGAGTGCTTGATGTGGGTTGTGGTGGTGGCATATTGTCTGAATCTATGTACTTTAAAGGCGCTGATGTGACAGGGATAGATTTGGGTGAAAAAGCACTTAATGTGGCTAAATTACATCAGTTAGAAAGTGGTGCAAAAGTCAGCTATCTATTGACATCTGTTGAGCAGTTAGCGCAAGAGCAACCTGCAAGTTTTGATGTAGTAACATGCATGGAAATGCTGGAGCATGTGCCTGACCCTGAGTCTATCGTATCGGCTTGTGCAAGCCTGGTAAAACCTGGTGGTTCAGTATTTTTTTCTACCATAAATCGTAACCCAAAAGCATATCTCTTCGCTGTCCTCGGGGCTGAGTATATTTTAAATATGTTGCCTAAAGGTACACATGATTATGCAAAGTTTATTAAACCATCAGAGTTATCTGGTTGGGTAAGGCAGTCTGGCCTGACGGTTGAGGGTATGCGTGGTATGAGCTACCAACCATTGACTCAGCACTATTTCTTAAGTGACGATGTTTCCGTCAATTATCTTTTACATACTAAACTTAGTCATTATTCAGCATGATTTTATTTGATTTAGACGGTACTTTAGTGGATACCGCACATGACCTTGCCTATGCACTTAATTTACAGCGAGTGCGCCACGACTTGGCTGAGTTGCCATTAGAAGCTATCAGACCTTATGCTTCACATGGTTCAAAAGGTTTATTGTCGATTGGTTTTAACTTAAGTGAGACCGATGACGCTTTTGCCATTATGCGCGACGAGTATCTTGCTATTTATGATGAAGTGTTAACGCGCAAACCAATTCTATTTGATGGTATCGCTGAACTGCTAACTACATTAGAAGTGAATCGCATACCTTGGGGTGTGGTTACCAATAAACCAAGACGTTTTACACAGCCGTTGATGCAAAGCATAGGGCTATTAACACGCGCGGCATGTGTGGTGTGTGGCGATGATGCTGCGCGACCTAAACCTTACCCAGATACGTTATTGATGGCTTGCAAGCAAGCTGGCGTGAGTCCTGAAGACTGTTGGTATGTTGGAGATGCTGAACGTGACATTCAGGCAGGTAAGGCAGCTGGGATGCAAACTGTTGTGGCATTGTACGGATATCTATCTGAAACGGATCAACCACTAGTTTGGGCTGCTGATCATATGATCCAATTGCCCCTAGATTTGCTGAGTTTGATTAATCTTAAACCTGCAACGCTTTCTTAATAGAGAGGTTCAGTGAAGTTACTAGGTTTTGACAGATATATTTCGATTGCTTTTTAATTCGCGAGTGGAATATATACCTAGTGGATTATAAACACAGTGGATTATAAACACAGTGGATTATAAAAATAGTCCCTATGTTTAAGTTGTCCTACCTTAAGCTGGCACTATCTGCCATAGCAGTTTAGCTAATCTTGCCTCACTATTTAAACACGCTTCTACGCTCTATCATGGCTTGTGCTAGCGTGCCTGAATCTACGTACTCAATTTCTCCACCCATCGGCATCCCTCTTGCGATACGACTAACTTTAATGCCGCGAGCGCGCAAGAGTTCACTAATATAATGTGCTGTTGCATCGCCTTCTACCGTGTAGTTGGTTGCCAGAATGACTTCAGTCACTATGCCGTCATTTGCACGTTTAATCAGTTTATCTAAGTGAATTTCTTTTGGTCCGATACCATCAAGTGGAGATAGTCTACCCATTAACACGAAATACATGCCGCTGTAGGCGCGCGTGTTTTCTAGCATAATCAAGTCAGTTGGCATTTCTACAATACACAATACAGATTTATCACGCTGTGTTGATTCACATAGTGAACAAATAGGTTGCTCACTGAATGTATTACATAATTTGCAATGATCAATCACTTGCAATGCATTGTCCAATGCTAGCGCCAACCCATTTGCACCTTGCCTATCACGTTGTAAAAGGTAATAAGCCATGCGCTGTGCTGATTTAGGGCCTACGCCCGGTAAACAGCGTAAACTTTCTATAAGTTGCTCAAGCGCAGGCGGGTTTTTCATCACAGACTGGGTGAAGGATAAGTGAATGCTAGAATGGGAGTTTCATGCCTGCAGGCATAAAGCTAGATAGACGTGCAGAGGATGTGGCTTCAGCTTTTGCCGTGGCATCTTTTAAAGCAATGACTAACAAGTCTTCTAAAGTTTCTTTATCGTCCATCACGCTGTCATCTAATGTGACGCGTTTTACTTCATTTTTACAGGACATTTGTACTTTCACTAAGCCGTTGGCTGCAATGCCTTCAACGTCAATGTTGGCAAGTTCTTCTTGCGCTTTTTGCATATTTGCTTGCATTTGCTGGGCTTGCTTCATTAAGTTGCCCATGCCACCTTTCATCATGTTGCTCTCCTAAATTTGATTAAATTGGTTTGATACTATTGGGAATGATCGTTGCGCCAAAGTCGTCAATTAATGCTTGTACGAAACTATCTTGTTCGATCGCATTTTCTGCATTCGCTTGGGCTTGTGCTTTTTCTTGAAAAATCTGTTTAGCAGGGGTGTTGTTACCTGTGCCACCTATCGTGAATTGTAATTTGATTTTACGATCAAAATGTTGGCTGATTGCAGCAGTTAATTTTTCTTGATAATTAGCTGAAACTAAATGCTTCTGGCTTTCTGGTACGCTTAGAGAAATGCTTTCATCATCATAGCCAATTAACTCACAATGTTTAGCCAACTCTCTAGCAAGCCCCAGTTTTAATGCATCAACAAGCGTACGCCAATTTCCATTAAAGCTATTGCTAGGTTTAGCAGCAGGATGTGCAGGACTTCCTGTATGCGTAGGAACAGCTGTGTAAGCCTCAGTGGCTGTGTTTTCGTTTGTGGATGTGGTTGCTTCATCCTCAATATGTGCTGTTACTTGAGGTGCGCTAATGTTTTGAACAACAGGACCTATGTTATGTGTGTTTCCTAGATGCTTATCGTTAGCTAGAGCAGGTGTTTTGACCTGACGAACCAGGTTGTTGCTCTCGTTTGGCGTAAAAGCAAGCATACGCAATAAGCTCATTGTAAACCCAGCAAACTCATCAGGCGCTAAGCTTATGTCACGTCGCCCTAATAGGGCGATTTGATAGTATAACTGTAACGTCTCAGGCGGAATCCGCTGTGCAAGACTTAACAATACTTCTCGTTCTGGCAAGTCGTTTGCAACACTTTCAGGTACGGTCTGTGCAACAGCTATTTGATGCAACAGTTGTGCAAAGTCATTCAGTGCCGCATCAAATGAGATGCTGCGTTCTTCCATTGCTTTTGCTTGATTAATCAAGCTATTGCCATCATTCGCAATAAGGGCTTCTAATAACTGATATAAGTAGCTTTGATCGATCGCACCAAGCATTGCACGTACTTCTGACTCCTTCACTGTTTGTCCGCCATAAGCGATAGCTTGGTCTGTTAGTGAAAGTGCGTCACGCATGCTACCAGCAGCAGCACGAGAAATTAAGTGCAGGGCAGTGGATTCAAATGCGATGTTCTCTTGCGTTAGAATGTTTTGCAGGTGACCGGTAATAGAGGTGCCTGCCATTTGGCGCAGATTAAACTGTAAGCAACGTGATAATACGGTGACCGGTACTTTTTGTGGGTCGGTGGTCGCTAGAATAAATTTGACATGTGCTGGCGGCTCCTCCAGCGTTTTGAGCATGGCGTTGAATGCACTTTTGGATAGCATGTGTACTTCGTCAATAATGTACACCTTAAAACGGCCGGCTGTGGGTGCATATTGTGCGTTGTCGAGTAAATCACGCATCGCATCTACTTGCGTGTTACTTGCTGCATCCACTTCGATTAAATCTACAAAACGGCCTTTATCAATTTCGCTACACGCGTTACATATGCCACAGGGCTTTGCAGTGATACCGGTTTCGCAGTTAAGAGATTTTGCCAGAATGCGTGCTAATGTAGTTTTACCAACACCACGTGTGCCAGTAAATAAGTAGGCATGATGTAAACGATTTTGTTCAAGAGCATTGGTGAGCGCACGTACAACGTGATCTTGACCAACCAACGTTTCGAACGATTTTGGGCGCCATTTACGCGCTAGCACTTGATATGACATAACCTAAACTT
>CAZZDN010000133.1:0-4373 GCA_964652655.1 uncultured Methylotenera sp. | reverse complement strand
TTGTGATTGTTGATTTTTGGGCGCAGTGGTGTGATCCATGTGTTGCTTTTACGCCCACCTTTGAGGCCGCTGCAGAGAAAAATCCTGATATCGTGTTTGGTATGGTCAATACAGAAACAGACCCAGAAATTGGCGAGTATTTTGAAGTGGCGCAAATTCCTGGCATTTTAGTGATTCGTGAGCAAGCTGGTATTCATGCACAAGTGGGTGAGATTGGTGCACCTGCTTTTGATGAAATTATCAAATGGGCACGTGACTTTGATATGACGCCAGTGCGTGAATACTATAAGCAACAAGCGCAGTCGGCTAACTAATTGTTGAGTTATTACGCATCATGACCTTATAAAAAAAGCGGCTTAAAAGCCGCTTTTTTTATAAACTACTAAGTTAAATGCATAGTATTGAGGGGTTGGTGCTTGAACGTGGTTGTTAAAATCACAGTCACTGCCAATTGCTATTGCAAGGCGAGTGATTGGGTTTAGCGAATTAATCTTTAATCGCTAAAATGAACCGGTCGTGTAAAACCTGATGATGAAGAAAACACCGATGGCCATCATTACATACATCGGTAAATCGCCACTTTTTTTGGTTTCTGATTTATTGGGTGTGCTGATCCATCTGTTCAATAACCATAGTGCAAAAATAATCACCGGAATCATCAGCATGCTGGTGGTGGATTCAAACAAGCTGCCCATCGCTTTTGATATCAAACCATCTTCGCGGAAGAGCTCTAGAGCGATACCAACAATCCCAGCAATCATTAGGCCCATACGAATGATCGCAAACAGCACACTTGCTTTGCTTTCTGGTTTGATGTCTTTGTTTTTCAGATACTTGTTTGGTTCAATCTTAGCCATGTGTGCTCCTAGAGTTTGACTTAATCTGCACTGAGAAACTTCATCGGATCAACAGATTTCCCTTGTTGTCTAATTTCAAAATGCAGTTTTACTGTATTGCTATCAGTATCACCCATCTCTGCAATTTTTTGGCCACTTGCTACTTGTTGGCCTTCTTTCACTAAAATTAGGCTGTTATTGGCATACACCGATAAGTATGTTGCATTATGTTTGATGATGGTCAGTTTTCCATAGCCACGTAAATCAGATCCACTATAGATCACTTTACCAGGCGCGGCCGCATAAATTGCTTGACCCATTTTCCCCGCAATATCAATCCCTTTATTGCCAGCTTCATTAAAGTTGGCAATCACTTTACCTTTAGTTGGCCATGCCCAGCTAAACTGGCTGTTAGCGTCAGTTTTGGGCTTGGTTTCTGTTTTGGATTCGATTTTAGTTTCCGGCGTATTCAGGTCAGGCTTTGGTTCAACCGTCGATTTCGCTAAAGGTGGTTTCTCTACAGATTGTTTCTCTGGGATGGTTTTTTTTGCACCATCGTTTGTTGCTATCTGTGCAGGAGATATTGCTTTTGCAGTCGGTAACGGTTTTTTGTAAGCCTCTTCACTATAGGGCTCGCGTAGTGCTTTAGGCTCGTTAATGGCAATGGTAGCGGGTGCCGTTGTTGCGGATGTCGTGCTGGATTCTTGCGGGCTGTCGTTGCCAATTGCATAGGTCACGACGCCGTTGTTGTCGCTTTGTGTAGGAGCTTCTGGATGAGATGGCTGTGGCTCATTTAATGAGCTGAACTTAAGCTTTTGACCCACTTTAATCAGGTAGGGCGGATTAATGTTATTCGCCTGCGCGATCTCTTTATAGTCGTAGCCATGTTCTAGCCCAATGCTATAGAGTGTATCGCCTTTTTTGACGATATAAGTTGCTGGGCGCCAGTCTGTGCCAGATTTTTGTGCAATCGAAGTGCTCGGTGCTTTGCTCGCTTTTCCGCTAGGCAGTCTGTCAATCACTGGTGCGGGATTGGTGCTACATGCGAAATTAATGAGTGAGGCAAAAAGTACAATAAAGCCGCGCATTACATTCATTGTGAACTGGTACCGCCAAGTAAGGGAACAAATTTGACGGCCTCTAATTTAGTCTGATGGTAGTCATTTGTAGATACGCGTTCAACAAGATACAAGATTTGCTCATCAGTGCCGACAGGAATGATTAAACGGCCACCAATCGCTAGTTGTGTGAGTAAGTCTTGCGGGATGTGGCTTGCCGCCGCCGTGACGATAATGGTATCAAATGGCGCTAACTGAGGTAGCCCTAAGTTGCCGTCTGCATGATCTAATTTAACGTTGACACACTTCAGTTTGCGCAGATGGTCACGTGCTTTTAACACTAAAGGTCGAATGCGCTCTACGGAATAGACTTCTTTAGCTAGTTTAGAAAGGACTGCGGTTTGGTAACCACAACCTGTGCCAATCTCAAGGACTTTGTCGATAGATTGACCATTGCGCAGTAGTTCTGACATGCGCGCGACAATGTAGGGTTGGGAAATGGTTTGGCCAAATCCAATCGGTAACGATACGTCTTCATAAGCACGAATCGATAATGCTTCATCCACAAAAATATGCCGCGGAATGCTGCCTATCGCCGCGAGTACGACTTCATCTTTAATGCCTTGTTCACGCAGTCGGTTAAGCATACGATCACGCGTACGTTGCGATGTCATGCCTATGCCAGCTTGTGAAGATCTAATGAGTGCCAAGATGTGAATTCCAGTGTTATTCGCTAGATAACCATTGTTTAATGTCATTCAGCTGTGTGTGGCAAGTTAGGTCAACTTGAATGGGCGAGATAGAGACTTGCTGATTAGCAATCGCATAAAAATCTGTACCAATACCGCCATCATTTGGCTGCCCAGCAGCACCAACCCAATATACCGTTTCATTGCGCGGTGTTTTAAGTTGTACGACAGGCTCTGCCTTATGACGTTTGCCAAGGCGCGTTACAGTGCGCCCTTGTAGTGCCTCATAAGGGATATCAGGTACATTCACATTCAATAAAGTAGGCGCACTGAATCCATTTTTTTGATAATGCTGTATTAACTCAACGGCGACTCTTGCCGCTGTTTCAAAGTGGGTTGAGTTGTGTTGTGACATAGAAACTGCGATAGATGGAATCCCCAGCAGATACCCCTCCATCGCTGCCGCGACAGTGCCAGAATAAATGGTATCGTCGCCCATGTTAGCGCCATCGTTGATACCGCTGATGACCATGTCTGGCATGATGTCCATCAACCCTGTCAATGCGATATGCACGCAATCTGTCGGTGTGCCATTGACATAGAAAAAGCCATTCGATGCTTTTTTTACGCTAAGTGGGCGGTCAAGTGTGAGTGAATTACTTGCACCACTGCGATTTCTTTCAGGCGCGACCACGGTAATATCTGCAATTTTTGCGATATGTTCGGCCAGTATATTCAGGCCTGGTGCAAAATATCCATCATCATTTGAGAGCAGAATTTTCATGCTTAGCTTAGTTATCGTATTTTTATACTAAATTATAGTAGAAGACGCTATGTTTGGCGCTAAAAACTTACATCTGTTGATGGGTTTTTTGCCTGATTTTGCGGTGTTTGACGTGTTAATCTAGCGTATAAAATGGTGCATGTGAAAAATATTATCGTCAGGATCACTTCTGCTAATGCTAGTTTGGCAGACAGGCCAACATCTGCCCATGCGCGCACCACGCCTTCAGTGAAGTAAAACAGGATGAACATACATGACCATTTGTAGGTATAGCGTTTGCCATGCAAGATGCCAAATAGAGGCAGTAATAGCGGGATGGCTTTGAATATTAATAGTGAGCCGCCGGGTTTGAGTGGAGCTAGCACGGCCTCCCATGCCAGCGTTAATAATATGAGTGCGATTAGGCTGACTGATGCGCCCACCTGTAGCTTTTGTATTAAGTTAAGTTTGTTCACTTGAGTTTGTTCATTTGAGTTTGCTTGAGGATTTAATGCGTTGTTAGTTTGAGGGGAAATCAAACATGGCTCGCTTTTGATAAACTAACCAAGGCGGCACGTGCTGATTGCGCATCGTGGATCGGGGTGGTAAATACAAAACGTAATGTCGTGCTTTGTTGATTAACGGTTGCTGCCACATCAAAGCCGTCACAATCTATCCCTAGCATGCTGGCCTGCGTGGCCTCTACGTCGTGTATGTGTTTGCAATAAGCAATCAAGCTATCAGCGTGGTCGGCGTTCATATGCTCAAGGATATTAGCTTCCTGCGACGCTAAAGTATTCTCTGTGGGCATGTCAGTCATCAGGTCACTCCCTGATAACCAGCCCATTTTTCCAAACCCTGCGATGTAGCGACAATTTTCAATCTTGATGCGGTAAAACGCAAAGTCATGCATATCAAAGTAGTCAGTGGCTTGCGGTAGATAACGCAAGTAGCGTGCGCGTAAATCAGCGTCTTCATTTTTGTTGATCGCGTGCGCTGTGCCTAGCAAGGTCAGTCTGGCATTGGC
>CAZZDN010000132.1:0-4390 GCA_964652655.1 uncultured Methylotenera sp. | reverse complement strand
TCAAAACGTAATTTATCTGCCGCATCTGATGCATTTGAAATCAACTCACGTAACACAATTTCTTTGTTGCTGTATAAAGAGTGAATCATCAACTGCAAGAGTTGTTTCACCTCAGCTTGGAAAGCCATTGATTCCTTTGGATGAATTTCTTGTTGTGCTGTCGCAGTGGACATAAATTAAGCTCCTAATGTTAAGAATAAAACAATAGTAGCTATGTGGGGATTAGCTGAAAATTTTCAAGCGATAGATTGAAAGACATCATGAATTATCGTCCAAAACATAAATGTCATTAAACTTTCAAACTATAATCATAAAAAAAACAGTATTATTGTTTTTATATAAAATTCGCACAAAAAAGCGCTGCACCTTTATGAACAATCAATCTAACAAAGCACCCGCAGATAAAGCACTGCTTGCAGCAATCGACCTTGGCTCAAACAGCTTTCGGCTAGAAATTGGCCGACTGGATAGTGGCCATATTGAGCGTGTAGAGTACATCAAAGAAGCGGTAAGGCAAGGCGGCGACTTGGATGAGGATCGCAACTTAACCACGGATGCCATTGAGCGTGGCATCCGTTGCTTATCTAGATTTGGAGAACGTTTGCAAGGCTTTGATGCATCGCACGTACGTGCTGTTGCAACACAGACGTTGCGTGAAGCTAACAACCGTGACTATTTTTTAAAGCTTGCAAAAAAAGCACTAGGCTTCGAGGTCGAGGTGATTTCCGGTGCGGAAGAGGCACGACTGATTTATCAAGGGGTAAGCCGCTTTTTACCGCAATCCGATGAAAAACGATTAGTTATCGATATCGGTGGGCGCTCGACTGAGTTTATTCTCGGTCAAGGCTTTGAGTCTAGGCATACCGCATCACTGCACGTAGGCTCAGTGGCATGGGCGCTGAAACATTTTGCAAATGGCGAGTTTACTGAAAAAGCATTTACACGCGCAGAAATCTCGGCTGAGTCTATTTTTGACACCTTAGGAAATCACTTTAACAATAAGCATTGGGACGTTGCTTATGGCGCCTCAGGGACTGTAGGGGCGGTTGCAGATGTGTTAGCCCAATATGGGCAACCAGCTGACTTAGTCAGTAGAGAAAGTTTATATTGGTTAAAAGAAGAGTTACTAAAAGCAAAACATGTCGATAAACTGCGCCTAAATGGTCTAAAAGAAGACCGTAAACCTGTGATTGCAGGTGGCTTGACCGTATTGATTGCAGTCTTTGAGTTTCTTAACATTGATACACTGAATGTTGCAAAAGGTGCTTTAAGGCACGGCCTACTTTACGACATGCTAGCGCGTGAAAACGATATGCTAGATCTCCGAAACACATCTATTCAACGTCTAGCGCGCAAGTTTGACGTGGATGAAATACATGCCAATACCGTTGCGGAAGTCGCTGAAAAGCTTTTCGAGAAAATTAGCAATGGCACTACATTTGCTGATGGTGAGTATTTTAAACATGCACGTAAGCTCCGCTGGGCAGCTCAGCTACATGAGATCGGCGGTATTATTTCGCCAGTTGATGCACACCTGCATGGGGCATATATCCTAGACCATACAGAGCCGGTCGGCTTTTCACAAAGCGAACTACATTGTCTAAGTTTAATTATCTTAGGTCATCGCGGAAAACTTAAACGCCTAGAGGCTGACTTCTCAGACCGCATTCTAATGATGCAACTGATTTGCATGAGACTAGCGGTGATTTTATGTCATGCGCGACAAATGCCAAACTTACGTGGCATACAGTTAACACTAGATAACCAAGGATTTAGATTAACTCTGCCAAAATCATGGGCAGCAAAATACCCGCAATCACACTACCTGCTAGATGAAGAAACATTGGCATGGCAAAAAGTGAACTGGCGATTTGAGCTAGTCAACACATTATAAAACTGTCACAAAAAATTCATTTGCATTCACCAATAAACGGTATAAACTGTTTATATCGTTTATTTGGAGTGCAATCATGTCAAAAATCAATGCAATACAGGCTGAAGCATTAAAAGCATCCCCTGAAAAAGCAACCACTGTAGAAGCAAGCAAACCTGTGAGCAAAGCGACCGTTACTAAAACTACGACGAAACCAGCGACAGCAAAAACCACCGCGGTAAAAGCTACAACAGCAACCAAACCTGCGCCAACATCTGTTGCTAAATCAAGCACGGCCAGCAATAAAAAAACGGTTGAGAAAAGCGTAACTAAAGCCACAGAAAAAACTAAAGTTGCAAAAGAAAAAGCGCCTAAACTCAAAATGGAGCGTGATAGCTTCACGATGCCTAAAACTGAATATGCGCAATTTGCAGTTCTCAAAGAGCGCCTGACAAAACTGGGACAACCCGCTAAGAAAAGCGAATTATTACGTGCAGGCATTATGCAATTAAGCGCGATGACAGATACTGCATTGAAAGCAGCGATGAGCAAGGTACCAGCGATTAAAACTGGCAGACCTAAAAAGAAATAAACACCACTATCAATACAATATCGCGTCGTTACTACGTAGAGTAGATCGAAGTAACGACGCGATGAATCAAGCGTCTTTGGCTATGCTTCTCGCATTAGCTTTAATTACCTATCCCACAAGAATTCATAATGTTGTGACTCAACGAAGCACACATGAATAAACTGCTTCATCACCTGCGTCTTTTGCTAAATTAGTATTAACTTCTACTATTGTTTTACCGACTTCAGCCCACGCAGTGGGTCTCCATAGACGGTACACTGGATGAGAACAGTTTATAACCAACAAGCCTATAAGCTACCGGCGTGCATGGCACAAAGCAAGCATATATTTCTTTAGAGTGTATTACTTACAACGAAATAAACGATTGTTGGCTACGCCACATGGACTAATTAAAAAAGTTGATGGCGAAGGTCTAGCAATTGCATTTATTTCATCCTAATAGATGGCTGGCGTTACTGGAATAGATGCGTTGTACGATTGAATTGCCTGAAGGTATAAAAATCTCGATCTAGCTAGAGAAATTTTAGAGAGCAAAATTTTAGCTAGCTAAGTTTGGGAATTTTAGAATATTTATTCTAAAACTCTTAAATTGCAAATTATTTACATTAATCTAAACGAGGTTGCTTCACAGCGCTAACGTAATAATGTGCCAAGCCATTCACCTGACGCTGAGTGAGCCACCAAACTGCCCCCTTCTTCACCACGCTGGCGCTTTCATGCAAACCTAGTAGCTTACTGATAAGCAAGCCAAGGTTGGGCTGATGCCCCACTAATAGAATAGTTTCCGTACTATCCTTATCCTGATTACTCACTGCTTGCAGTATATGCTCTACATTACTCTCTATGCTTAAACTAGCTGCAATGTTAATTTCCAGAGGATTTAAGTCTTGTAAGGCCTGCACTGTTTGCAAACAGCGGCAAGCTGGGCTACATAGAATCTTAGTAGACTTCGGCAAATGCTTATACAGCCACTTTGCCATCTTGGCGGCATCCTTATGGCCTCGCTTAGTTAATACTCGATCATGGTCGTGTCCGCTGTCACTTTCCAGTTCTGCCTCAGCATGCCTCCAAATGATTAAATTTTGCATGATTTAATTAAGTAGTTTAGTCATGTGTTAATCCGTATATTTTTGCAACAACTGTCGCTGTGCGCTGTAGACGCGTAAAGCCTCACCTGATTTTGCTTTGATATGCGCTTGTGTGGCAATCGACTGATAAGTACCATCCGCATTTAATATCCAAGCATCATGATTATCTTCCAGATACATATGGCAGCACTCTTGCAGTATGCGTGCACGATTTTTTGCATCTGTAATTGGCCATGCAATCTCAACTCGGCGCATCATATTCCGATTCATCCAATCGGCACTGGATAACCACATATGCTCAACTTCTTCGATTTTGAAATAAAACACACGTGAATGCTCAAGCAAGCGACCAATCACTGAACGCACGCGAATACGTCCATTCAAACCAGGTGCATCAATTGGCAAAATACATGCGCCTCGCAGAATCAAATCAATCTCAACGCCAGCACGTCCTGCACGTACCAAGGCTTTTACTAGCGCCTCGTCCGTTAATGCATTCATCTTCAAAATGATAGAAGCAGGTTTACCTGCTTTGGCACATAGCTCAGCTGCTCTGATTTTTGCCAGCATTTGTTTATGCAAGTTAAATGGCGCAACTAGCAATTTTTGCATACGCGGCAATTTCACTTGGCTGGCAATATGTCTGAACAGATGCTCCATATCACGTGTAATCTGCACATCCGATGTGAGCATACTGACATCTGTATAAAGACGAGCCGTTTTCGGGTTATAGTTACCCGTTGAAACATGCCCATAATACTTAAGCCCGCCAGCCTCACGGCGCATTACCAATAACATTTTGGCATGGGTTTTCAAGCCAACAATCCCATAGACTAC
>CAZZDN010000131.1:0-4499 GCA_964652655.1 uncultured Methylotenera sp. | reverse complement strand
TAAAGTCTTTTAACGTGGCGTGCCTGTTATCAGGATTCGGTGAGTCATGCGGGCTGAATTGGCACACGACGTTAAACGGTTTATTAAATAAAATTATCATCTTAGGAAATTGTGAATGACTTCGAAAATTATCAAACCTAGCACAGGCGAAAAAATTTCTGTTAATGCAGACAATACGCTAAACGTACCTAACAACCCTATTATCCCATTTATTGAGGGTGATGGCATAGGCGTTGATATTACTCCACCGATGATCAAAGTTGTAGATACTGCGGTGAACAAAGCTTACGGCGGCACTAAAAAAATCTCATGGATGGAAGTGTTTGCCGGCGAAAAAGCTGTAAAAGTCTACGGCAAAGATAAAGAAGGCAAAGACACATGGCTGCCAAGCGAAACCATGCAAGCGGTACGTGATTATGTCATTTCGATCAAAGGCCCTTTAACCACGCCAGTAGGTGGCGGTATCCGCTCATTGAACGTATCTCTGCGTCAAGAGCTTGATCTCTATGTATGCTTACGCCCAGTACAATATTTTAACGGTGTACCTAGCCCAGTAAAACACCCTGAAAAAACTGATATGGTGATTTTCCGTGAAAACACAGAAGACATATATGCAGGCATTGAATGGGCAGCAGGGACAGATGAAGTAGAGAAAGTCATCAACTTCCTAAGCGATATGGGCATGCGTAAAAAAATTCGCTTCCCTGAATCATCTGCGATTGGCATCAAACCAGTATCTGTTGATGGCAGCCAACGCTTAGTTCGCAAGGCAATTCAGTACGCCATTGATAACAACCGTAAATCAGTGACCATTGCCCACAAAGGCAACATCATGAAGTTTACGGAAGGCGGCTTCCGTGACTGGGGCTATGAAGTGGCAAAACAAGAGTTTGGTGCAGTTGAGATTGATGGCGGCCCATGGTGCAAACTACCTAACGGCATCATCATTAAAGACTGCATTGCCGATGCGTTCTTGCAAGAAATTTTATTGCACCCAGAAGATTACGATGTGGTTGCGACATTAAACTTAAATGGCGACTACGTAAGTGATGCTTTAGCAGCACAAGTGGGCGGCATCGGCATTGCGCCAGGCGCCAACTTAAGTGACACAGTCGCCATGTTTGAAGCTACGCACGGTACTGCTCCGAAAATTGCTGGCAAGAACATTGCCAACCCAAGCTCATTAATCCTTTCTGCGGAAATGATGCTACGCCATTTAGGATGGACAGAAGCTGCTGACTTGGTGCTTAAAGGCGTTGCTAATGCAATTATCAGTAAACGTGTGACTAGCGACTTCTCAACACAAATGGAAGGCGCAACCCACGTAGGCACTGCAGAATTTGGCGACGAAATTATTGCAAACATGTAGTCAAAATAACTTAAGCAATAAAAATTTAAGCCATAAAAATGGCTAATAAGAAAAAAGCTCTTTATGTCGGTGCATAAAGAGCTTTTTAAGTATTGGGGACCAGATGCAGGCTAACCCAAATTTAATTTAGATACAACTAAGCTTTCTGAATGTTTGAAGCTTGTTTACCTTTTGGGCCTTCAGTCAAATCAAAACTTACACGTTGGCCTTCTTTTAGGCTTTTGTAACCAGATTCTACAATCGCTGAGAAGTGCGCGAACAAATCATCGCCACCATCATCAGGCGTAATAAAACCAAAACCTTTAGAATCATTAAACCATTTTACGGTACCTGTTGCCATTTCATACATCCTTACATAATACAAAGGGGGGCGCCCCAAAAAGTTTGCCTCAAGAACAGAAGTCGCAGTAACTAAATTAAAGCAGGCTGCAAAAAACTCGAATTCAAACACCTAAACATATTTATAAGTGCCTTTTTCCGACATGTCAAGCAGTTTTTAACACAACATTATTTCATTGCTTTCGTCTCACCACAAACTTAATCAAATGTTGATAAAGATAGTGTATTTTGATGATTAAATACGTAAAGTCTTTACAAAAAAAATCCTAAAGTGCATTATTGGCCTGATTAAACTATTTCAAATTGCTTGCAGGCTTATTTAACCTCGACTATCAATATGGCAACAGCTAACGCACAAACAAAACTAAGTGGTCTAGCCAGAACTTTAATTCAAGAAAAACTGCTTTCTGAAGATGAAGCTAGAGCGGTTGAGTCGCAAGCCTCTTCAGCAAATACATCATTTATTTCGCAACTTATTCAAAGCAAAAAGTTAAGTGCACTCAGTATCGCAGAGGCCTCAGCAAAAGCATTTGGTTTTCCGTACTTCAATCTTGACGCTTTCAATCCTGACTACTTACCAGCTAAACAAATTGACAGCAAATTAGTCATTAGCAATCGCGTCATTGGTCTACAAGCACGTAATAACGTTCTGTATGTAGCAATATCTGACCCAACCAATATACTGGCTTTAGATAGCGTTCAATTCCAAATGGGCATGAATATTTCTCCCATTGTGGTAGAAGACGATAAGCTTGGGCGCTGGATAGATAAAGTCATAGAATCAAAAGATGGTAGCTTGAAATCGCTGGATAGTCCAAATGATGATTTCGGATTTGGTGAAGATGCCACACACGAGGCTGAAGTTGAAACCTCTGAAGTAGAAGTTGAAGACGCACCTGTTGTACGCTTTCTAAACAAAATGCTGTTAGACGCGATTAATATGGGCGCATCTGACTTACATTTTGAACCCTACGAAAAATTTTATCGGGTACGTTATCGGGTTGATGGCGCACTACGTGAGATTAGCCAACCGCCGTTAGCAATTAAAGAAAAACTGGCCTCGCGCATCAAGGTGATTTCAAGCATGGATATCTCTGAGAAGCGGATTCCACAAGACGGACGCATGAAGCTAGTGTTATCAAAAACACGCACGATTGATTTCCGCGTCAGTACATTGCCTTTGATTCATGGTGAAAAAATTGTGATGCGGATTCTTGATCCAGCCAGCGCGTCATTGGGAATTGAAGCGCTAGGTTATGAACCAATACAACAAGAGCGCTTACTTAATGCGGTAAGTAGACCCTATGGTTTAGTGTTAGTAACAGGTCCAACGGGCTCAGGTAAGACCGTTTCACTTTATACGTGCTTGAATATATTGAATCGTCCAGACGTGACCATCTCCACTGCTGAGGATCCTTGTGAGATTCCACTTGCAGGCATTAATCAGGTGAATGTTAACGATAAACAGGGATTAACGTTTGCCGCTGCACTTAAATCGTTTTTAAGACAAGATCCGGATATCATCATGATTGGTGAAATCCGTGACCTAGAAACAGCAGATATGGCGATTAAAGCGGCATCTACTGGGCACATGGTGCTTTCGACCTTACATACCAACGATGCTCCATCTACGCTCACGCGCCTGCTCAACATGGGAGTAGCGCCATTTAATATTGCTTCTGCTGTTTCTCTGATTACCGCACAACGCTTGGCTAGACGCTTATGCAAACACTGTAAAATACCCATTAATGTTCCCAAAGAGGCATTGCTCAGCGTTGGTTTTATAGAAGAAGACTTTAACGAAAGTTGGCAACTATACGGACACAACCCTGATGGTTGTGAGCTATGTAATGGTGGCTACAAAGGTCGCGTAGGCATTTATCAAGTAATGCCTGTTACGGATGCGATTAGTCGAATTATCATGAAAAATGGCACAGCTCACGATATTGCTGACCAGGCAAGAAAAGATGGTGTGAATGATTTACGTCGCTCTGGCATTCTCAAGGTAATGCAGGGATTAACTTCAATTGAAGAAGTCGAGGCATGTACAAATGAGTAGTTTTTTTAAATATGTACTAGTAACAGTGGAAAGCTCAGGAAACAACTATGGCGGCTAATCCTAAAGCTTCAAAAGAAGTGACTTACGCTTGGGTAGGAAAAGATAAAAAGGGCAAAATTGTTAAAGGGGAAATGAAAGCCTCAGGAGAAGCTTTTGTTAGTGCAACTTTGCGTCGCCAAGGGGTTACCGTCACTAAAATCAAAAAACAAAGCGGATTTACTAACACCGGTAAAGTTTCTGATAAAGACGTCACATTATTTACGCGGCAACTTGCAACCATGATGAAATCTGGTGTGCCGCTATTACAGACTTTTGATATTGTGGGAAAAGGCCATAGCAACCCAGCAGTGTCAAAGTTACTGAGTGACATCAAATCTGATGTAGAAACTGGTAGCAGCCTAAGCGCTGCGTTCCGAAAATATCCTTTATATTTTGACTCATTGTTTTGTAACCTAATTAGCGCTGGCGAACAGGCGGGTATTCTAGATACACTATTGGATAGACTTGCCACGTATAAAGAAAAGATTCTGGCGATTAAATCTAAAATCAAATCAGCACTTTTCTATCCAGTTTCTATTATGGTTGTTGCATTTATCATTACGACTGTCATCATGATTTTTGTTATACCCGCCTTTAAAGAGTTGTTTAGTAGCTTTGGTGCAGACCTCCCAGCACCAACCCTAGTCGTTATGGCTATCTCCGATATTTTTGTTGAATGGTGGTGGGCTATTT
>CAZZDN010000130.1:0-4540 GCA_964652655.1 uncultured Methylotenera sp. | reverse complement strand
GGAACAGGCTATTCTGCACTCGCCTATTTAAACAAGTTTGATATTGAATATGTCAAAATAGATCAATCCTTTACCAGAAATCTTCAGCCGAATAATCACGATGCCATTTTGTGCGAGGCCATTATTAGCATGGCGCATAAATTGGGGATGAGAGTGATTACTGAAGGAATTGAAACCGAAGCGCAAATGCAGATTCTTAGCGACTTTGAATGTGATTATGGTCAGGGTTATTTGATTGCTAAGCCTACATCACTTGTTGATTTCATGGCATTCCTGTTTGAGCATCAGCGCAAGCGTCAAAACACACACTTAAATTGAGTGATAAAACCTGTCCTAAATCAAATTAATTCCATGCCAGTTGGACTAACATGAACGTCTCATTTTAGTGAAGGACATCACACAATGGCTGTAGTACAAATACAGATGCGCCAGTCCACACCGGTTAACGGGTGCGCATTATTCAATCTTGGGTTCCGCCCTTTCTTTCTCGGCGCAGGCATTTTTGCTGTGATATCGATGATTTGGTGGATGCTGATTTACAGCGCACACCGCATTGTGGCGATTCAATCGATCACTAGTGCGCAATGGCATGCACACGAGATGCTCTATGGCTATGGATTAGCAGTAGTGGCAGGTTTCTTACTGACGGCTGTGCGCAATTGGACAGGTGTCGCAACACTGCATGGTAAATCCTTAATGGCGTTATTTGCGTTATGGGTCAGTGCGCGAGTGCTGTTTTTGTTTGGTACGCATTTAATGGCATGGGCTGCCATGTTAGATTTACTCTTTGATTTGGGGTTGGTATTTGCGATTAGTCAGCCGATCGTTCGTGCAAAGCAGTGGCCTCAATTAGCCGTGGTGGCGAAAGTTGCGCTACTGTGGACTGGCAATCTCGTGTTTTATTTAGGCTATTACGATATTTTGCAGGACGGTATGCGCTATGCAATCAACGGTGCGGTATTGTTGATGGTGAGCCTGATTCTGATGATAGGACGACGTGTTATCCCATTCTTTATAGAGCGTGGTGTACAGGAAAAATTTGTCATTAAGCATCATAAGTGGCTCGATATTAGTATCTTAGTGATGTTCCTCGCGTTGTTCTTGAATGAGATTTTTTATAGAGCAGCTGACTTAACACCTTATCTCGCCTGTGGTTTGTTTCTAAGTAACGGTTATCGTTTATGCCAGTGGCATACGCGTGGCTTATGGCGTGTGCCGTTGTTGTGGAGTCTTTATGTATCTGCATGGATTATCAATTTGGGCTTTTTGCTTTATGGCATGCAGGCGTTGCTCGCTATCCCTCTAGTGTTCGTGTTACATCTTTTTACTATTGGAGGTGTGGGACTGATGAGTGTGGCGATGATGGCACGTGTTGCACTAGGCCACACTGGTCGAGATATCAGGCAGTCATCTCGCTGGCTGAAATTGGTGTTTGTGGCCGTAATGCTGAGTTTGCTACTGCGCGTATTTGCACCCATGCTTAATATGCAACTTTATACCAGCTGGATATTTGCTTCTGCGTTATGTTGGATACTAGGGTTTGCTGTATTTGTCTGGATATACACGCCGATCCTATGGAAGCCCAGAGTAGATGGTGCGCCCGGCTGATGATGTGAGTGGGTGTTACTGGTTGATGATCATGCAAATCGCTTTTTATCGCCTAGCTTGATTGTTGTCTAACTTTTCATGCTTGTGTTTGGCCTGTAAGACGCAAGCGTGAATAGGTGCGGAACTATTCGATAATCCCTTGGGTCAGTTTATAGCTGATTCAATTAGTCCCAAACCAATGCCAAAAAAAAATAAACTACGCTGGATAGTCGCCCTCACTACGCTCATCATAGTCAGTATTTACTATTACAAGCTAGAGGCTTTGGCATGGTATTTTTGGCACAATCATCAGGCGCATTCAGCGCAAACTAATCAAAGTTTAGATCTCAAAAACTACCATGTCGAGATTGATGGGTTGGAGATTCCGGGTTTAAAGAATGCATCAGGCTTTACCTACAACACTAAAAGCAATACTTTATTCACAGTATTGAATAAAGAGTCCAAAATTGTGGAGCTTAGCTTAACCGGTAAGGTGGTCAGGAAAATCGATGTGGCAGGCGTGAACGATATGGAGGATATTACCCATATTGCAGATAACCGTTATGTGATTGTCGATGAAGGTGATAACCGACTAGTGCTCGTAGTGTTGGAAGATGGTGCAACGGCTGTTGATGTGACAAATGCTCTCAAGCTTAGGTTAGGCATTAATTTAACCAGTAACAAGAATTTTGAGGGGGTGTCATGGGACAGCAAAAATAACCGTATGCTAGTTGTCAAAGAGCGTGACCCTAAATATATTTTATCGGTAAAGGGTTTTTTCGAGGCCAAAGCAGGCGATTCTTTAGAGATTAAACATTTAGCGATTTATGATGATTTAATCAGATGGTCGTTAAGAGATTTGTCTGCTGTCACCTATCATGACGGCACGGATAGCCTCGTCCTGTTAAGCGACGAATCACGATTGATTAAAGAATATGATACAGAAAGCCGTGCCGTTGGTGCGCTGGCTTTGTGGAAAGGGTTTCATGGCTTAAAAGATCATGTGCCGCAAGCAGAAGGCATCGCGATTGGCCCAGATGGTAGTATTTACATCATGAGTGAGCCAAATTTGTTTTATGTGTTCAAGCATCGCAAACCTTAAGTTATTGCGCATCGGCTTCGCAACCAACGTTCTAGCACCACCACAATATAAGCCTGCTCTGCCAAGGTAAGCGCACGACCTTGTGGAATCTGGTGCCATTTTTGTAAACAGCCACGACAGCAGCAAGCGGTGGCATGTTGTGCGACAAATACGGGATGCCCGCGCATGGGCGTTTGTTTGCCATCATTGTCAATAATCGCTGGCGCAAGTCGTTTGGCGATAAAGTCTTCAGCGTGGTCCAGCACCATAGAGATGCCTTTTTGTTGCAGATAAGCTAAATCTTTAGCGCGCAACTCAAAGCTGGCTCTGAACGTAGATTGCGCTAACTTGGCAAACAATTGGTCCAGATCTCTCATGTGTAGATTTTAGTGCAGTTGGTGCAACTCTAATTTGCGTAGTTTAGGGGCTAATTTAGCTGTGATGCCAACCACGCTCAAGGTCATTAGTCCGCCAAATACAACAGACGGCACCAAGCCTAGCACACGCGCCGCCACGCCTGATTCAAAAGCACCCAGTTCATTAGAAGAGCCGATAAAAATCCCATTGATAGCGGACACGCGACCGCGCATTTCATCTGGCGTAGCGAGCTGCATAATGGTTTGACGCAAAATGACGGAAACGCCATCAAACAAGCCGGACAGCAGCAACAGTAAAGCGGCCATCCAGAAGCTAGTGCTAAGCCCAAAGCCTACAATAGATAAACCAAACCCTGCAACCGTCCCCAATAGCCAGCGCCCAGCATTCAGATTAATCGGGTGTCTGGTCAGCCAAATGCCCGTCATGATTGCGCCTAGCGCTGGTGATGCACGTAAAATCCCTAAACTCTCTGGCCCCATTTGGTAAATATCATGAATAAATGCAGGTAGCATAGCCACTGCACCGCCAAACAATACGGCGAACATATCCAATGATAATGCTCCTAGAACGATTTGGTTACTAAAGACAAAGCGTAGACCCTGTGCAATGCTAGTGAACACAGGAACGCTATCTGCTTTTTCCGGCTCTTTTAATTTGATTAAGGCGATTGAGGTGACTGCGCCAAGACATAGCGCTGTTGCAACGCTGTAAGCCAGTGTTTTGCTACCAAAACCTACCAGCATTCCACCAATCGCAGGCCCTAATACCAAGCCTACCTGAAATGTGGAAGTGCCGATGCTCGCTGCGCGCACATACTGTTCACGTGGCAAGATAATAGCAAATAAGGTGTTGTAACTGGGGGCGATAAATGCACGCGCTACCCCAGTAAATGCAATCGAGGCGTAAATCCATAGCGTGATGTTACCCTCTAACCAACCTAAAGCGACTAAAGTGAGTGTAAACGCATTAATCGTGAGTAATGTTGCCGCTAGTCCAGCAAACAAACGCCGAGAGTAGTAATGGTCAACCGCGTGTCCTGCAAAAAGCGCAGAGGCGAAGTAAGGAATCACTTCGGCTAGGCCGATGAGCCCTAAAGACAGTGGGTTAAGCGTGATTTGATAAACGTGCCAGCCAACCACGACCGCCAGAATTTGGTAGGCCAGTACCATTTGAATACGAAACGCTAAGAGTTTGGCAAAAGCAAATTGATGATATCTAAATAATTCCATGGGCGACATTATAAGTGCAAACGTCATATTGCTTTAATGCTTGTGGTTTAGAATGCGCGGTTAAGCGCGTATAAAAAACATTTAATACTGCCATGTAAACAGATAGAATGCGCAAGTTAGTGCAGTGAATAAGGTAGTAAGCAAGCTGAAAGGTAAATCTGGATCTTGCCGATGAGTCATCATTGACCTAGTGTGATTCTGCCGATATAGATTAGGCGCACTAACCCTTCGTGATTATAGATATCCCGATGGTGCATTTCTCCTC
>CAZZDN010000129.1:0-4693 GCA_964652655.1 uncultured Methylotenera sp. | reverse complement strand
GGCTATTGAAAATTAAGGACTATTTGATGAAAAGCTATCGTAAAGAACTTTGGTTTAACCCACCGACACGGGTGGCATTTATCCGTATTACAGAGCAAATCCGCGAATGTCTGCGTGAAAGTGGTGTGCGTGAGGGTTTGGTGTTAGTCAATGCGATGCATATTACCGCCAGTGTGTTTATTAACGATGATGAGCGTGGTCTACACCATGATTATACGCAGTGGTTAGAAAAGCTTGCACCACACGAACCTGTAAGCAGTTATCGTCATAATGATACGGGCGAAGACAATGCAGATGCGCACATGAAACGCCAAATCATGGGGCGTGAGGTAGTGGTTGCTATTACCAATGGTGATTTGGATTTTGGTCCGTGGGAACAGATTTTTTACGGCGAATTTGACGGCAGACGTAAGAAGCGTGTGTTAGTGAAAATTATTGGTGAATAAACCCAAATAACCTCTCGATATGGTGTTGTTAATTAAAAAAACAGCACCTTACAGATTTTTGATATGCCGCAACGCTTTTTTTAATTTGCGCCTTGTTTGGCTTTGTTCTTTTGATTTTATAGAGATTAAGTAAAGTAATTGTGATGAAAATACCTGAACTTTTAGCCCCCGCGGGAGATTTAGACCGTATGCGTACGGCGTTTGATTATGGCGCAGATGCTGTATATGCAGGGCAGCCGCGTTATAGTTTGCGCGCGCGCAATAATGACTTTACGATGGCCAATCTTGAGATTGGTATTAAAGAGGCGCACGCGCGTGGCAAGAAGTTTTTTGTTGCAAGTAATATTGCACCGCATAACGCAAAAGTAAAAACCTACATGGCGGATATGGCGCCAGTGATTGCGATGCAACCTGATGCGCTGATTATGTCTGACCCTGGGTTGATTATGATGGTGCGCGAGAAATGGCCGGAAGTGCCAGTGCATCTATCTGTGCAGGCGAATACCGTTAATTATGCTACGGTCAAGTTCTGGCAGGCGTTAGGTTTGACGCGCGTGATTCTATCGCGTGAATTATCGCTAGATGAAATCGAAGATATTCGCCAGCAATGTCCGGACATGGAGTTAGAGGTGTTCGTGCATGGCGCATTATGTATTGCTTATTCTGGACGCTGTTTGCTCTCTGGTTACTTTAACCAGCGCGATCCGAACCAAGGTACTTGCACGAACAGTTGTCGTTGGGATTATAAAGTGCATGATGCGGCAGAAGATGCCGCTGGGGTGATCCGTTTAGACCAGTTTGATTTTAAAGCTGAGATGGAAAAATCCAGCCTATCTGGCTGCGGTAGTCTGCCACGCCATCCGCTGGCAGATAAAGTTTATCTGATAGAAGAAAAAGGCCGCCCTGGCGAGTTATTGCCAATTGAAGAGGATGAGCACGGTACTTATATCATGAACAGCAAAGACCTGCGTGCGATTGAGCACGTGGAGCGCTTGATTAAAATGGGTGTAGATTCACTGAAGATTGAAGGTCGTACTAAGTCACGCTATTACGTAGCACGTACTGCACAAAATTACCGTAAGGCGATTGATGATGCGCTGGCTGGCCGTCCGTTTGACTGGGGTCTGCTTGGTGATTTGGAGAATCTGGCAAACCGTGGTTATACCGACGGCTTCTATCAGCGCCACCATACAGCAGAGCACCAAAACTACAAGCAGGGTTACTCTAGCTCCAACCGCAGTTTGTATGTAGGGGATGTGGTTGCTTATGATGCTGCCAAGGGGTTGGCTGATATTGAGGCGCGCAATAAGTTTGGTGTGGGTGATCGTTTGCAGGTAATTCACCCGACGGGTAACCAAGATGTCGTCGTAGAGAGCCTGTTTAATAAAAAAGGTGAGCCCATACAGGAGGCTTCGGGGAGTGGCTATTATGTGAAGTTGCCTATCGCGGCGGGTGATCTTAACAATGCGATGGTCGTGAAGTACCTGTAAATTAGGCTAGCATTAAATACGGACTTTAATTCTAGTATTTTGGGGCAATAAAAAAGGGGAGCAAATGCTCCCCTTTTTTATTGCTGAACCCGTATTACTTATTCATAACGTACATTGTTACTTCAAAGCCAAAACGCATTTCAGTTGCTGATGGTGATGTCCACATAATCGTTCTCCTTAAAGTTAGTTTAATTTTGAGCTAGCGTTTGTTGAGATGACTCTCAAGCTAGTTCGTGAAAAGGATTATGCGCTTGAGTGCATATTTACAGCGTAAATGCATTCATGATTGGCGCTTAAGATAAATCATGAGATGGCCATCCGTAACTCAGCTTATATGTCCAATCAAAGCAGTCATGGAGCCTGGCTGGATTGTTTCTAATACCTTACTAATTTAGTCAAAATTAATGGTTGACAATATAAATGAGAATCATTATCATTTAATCAACTTCTCGATTGGAGTAAATCATGAGTAAGCAATTAGTTATTAGCCAAGCAAAACTCGCCGGCAATGAGGATTGCAAAGTGTTGTACAACAAAGCCAAAGATATTGTGGAGCTTGAAATTGGTGATACTTCATTACGGCTTGAAGCGCGCAACTTTTTTATGATGAATGAAATGATGCGCAAAGCAGTGGCGAAATTAGTGATGCAAACTGAGTTGCATCAGGCCTAAGCGTAAAAAAATTAAGAACAAAAGGGTTAAGTGTATGCAAAAACAAGTTTCAACATTAAAAGCACCAAGTGAGTTGTTTGACCCAGAGTTGCCAACTGCAAAAGAGTTGATGGCAGCAATATGCTGCGTTGCAACGCAATATGCACTGAAGCCTACGCACGAGTTAGCAATTCTGGCCAGTGATTTGGCTAAAAAGCTGACAGCGCCAGAGTACGCGGAGACAAAGTTAATTGAGGATATTGCTGAGCGCTTAGTAAAGCAATGGACACGTATCGTCAGTGAGTACGGTAGTGATGATAGCTGGATGCTGGCAAGCCACGGTAGTTTGCAATAGCACATGGCAATAAAAAATTGTAATAAGCGATTTCAACAAATGAATGAAATTCAAATAAATAGATAAGGAAAGCAGATGTCACGATTTATTGGCCCTAGACTAAAAGTAATGCGCGCACTGGGTGTGGACTTACCAGGGCTTTCACGTAAAACCATAGAAGCGCGCCCAACTCCGCCGGGGCAGCATGGCAATAAGGCTTCGCGTAAGCGTCGTTCTGATTTTGGGGTGAAGTTGCTGGAGAAACAGAAAATCCGCTTTAACTATGGTCTCACTGAAACACAAATGCGCAGACTAATTTTAGATGCGCGAAAAGGTAAGGAGCCAACCGGTGAGCGCCTTCTGCAATTGCTGGAAAGACGAATGGATAACGTAGTGTTTCGTGCTGGTTTTGCGCCTACTGTGATTGCTGCACGCCAACTGGTGAGTCATGGGCATCTGATGTTGAACGGTAAGCCTGCCAATATTCCTTCGATTCGCCTAAATGTTGGTGATGAAGTGAGCATTCAGGCAAAAAGTAAGCATATTCCGATGGTGGTCGAAACAGTTAAGCAGCCAGCGTTGGAGCGTCCGGAATGGCTAGTATGGGAGGCTGAAAAGCAGTTGGTCAAAGTGGCGCATTTGCCAGCAATGAGTGACGTGCCTTTCCCATTGGATGTGCAATTAGTGGTTGAGTATTACGCTAACCGCGTATAGCGGCTGGCAATAGGATTTGAGCCTCCCCTAACAGTGGCTCAAATGTAGTAACCGCATGGCAACATGCGTCTCCTTGATCTTAACTGATCATTTATGGCTGCATTAGGTTTTTATTGCTTATGTAAGTCGGCCATCTTTTTAATACGTGACTTAATTTTGCGACTCAGTTTTTGCGACTCAGTTTTTGCGACTCAGTTTTTGTGACTTAATTTTTTTTGAATTGATATTTTTGAATTGATTTAGGTGCCATCATGAAGATTATTACTAATTTAACCTCTAAAGAACAGATGAGCTTTGATATTGCAATCGTCACTGACAGTGCGCGTACGCAGGATGCGATTAAGATTTCTAGAATAAAAAGACTGCATAGTGACAAGTTGTTCACAAACGTAAAAGAAGTGATGATCGATCACGAGGACGAAACTTATTATTTACGTATTACTAAACAAAATAAACTCATCCTCACGAAATAGGTGTGTCATGAAAACAAATAAAGCGCTAGAGAATGTCACCAGCAATCAAGCTTCATGTCTACGTATTTTGTTGTCAAAGAACGAGAGTGGGCAGATTGTATTTTGTGAAAATTGCAATGTTGCTGAGTTGGAATTGGGCGCAATCAGTGTGCGTATCGAGGCTGGCACATTACCAATCTTAAAGCGTTTGCTTGCCGATGCTGTGACCAGATTAGCATTGTATGAACAGGAAAAGGCAATATTTGCTCGAGAGTCACCCCTTTTTCCAAGTATGCATTAGCAATGCACTTAAATAAAATCAAACACATAGCATGAATAAATAGCATTAAAATATTGACAAATCTAAATGATAACAATTATCATTAGCCTTCTTTGTTAAAGTATGTAAATAAAAGAAAAAGTAACTCTTAATAATGGGCCCGTTGCATGATGACTGATGAGAAAAAGCGTGAAACCAAAGTGGCAGATTACTCCGCAACTAGGGTTACAACCAGTGAGTTGTTGTTTTCCGGGGCGCGCGAGTTAGTGATTAAGCACGTTGGTGAAGATTATCGTTTAAGGCTTACCAATCAAGGTAAGTTGATT
>CAZZDN010000128.1:0-4700 GCA_964652655.1 uncultured Methylotenera sp. | reverse complement strand
CGGAGTTAGCGTTCACTAGCGCCTGTCGCATCCGTTCTGCATGGTCTATGTCGTCGCAGAACACGATAGTTTTAGCATAAGGGTCGGTTGCGGTTAGATACTCAGTAATCTTTTTTGCCACAAGCTCGGTACGTTTTTCCAATACCAAGGTTCTGTCCATATCTGACTGGTTATAGATGCGGTCTTCAATGGCTTGGCCTTTTTTATCCACTTGGCCTGCAGTTGGTCGCCAACCTTGCAGATCCCGATCAAGATCAATACGCACCACTTTGTAGGGCGCTAAAAAACCATCTTCAATGCCTTGCTTTAGCGTATAGCTGTAAACTGGGTCGCCAAAGTAAGTAATGCTAGAGACTTCTTTGGTTTCTTTAGGAGTTGCAGTAAGACCGACATGCGTAGCATTGCTAAAGTACTCTAAGACTTCACGCCAGGCAGAGTCTTCTGATGCACTGCCACGGTGACATTCATCTACTACGATTAAATCAAAGAAGTCTGGCGAGAATTGCTTGTAGATATTTTTATCTTCTTCGTTACCAGTGACGGCTTGGTATAGCGATAGATAGATTTCATAACTTTTATCTATATGACGCTTGCTGATTTTAGTCATAGCTGCGCCAAATGGCTTAAAGTCATTATTCTTGGTTTGATCCACGAGAATATTACGGTCAGCCAAAAAGAGGATGCGTTTTTTTGTGCCGGATTTCCACAAACGCCAAATGATTTGGAATGCTGTATATGTTTTGCCAGTACCCGTGGCCATGACTAGCAATATCCGCTGCTGTCCTCTAGCCACAGCTTCTACCGTGTTGTTGATTGCACTGGCTTGATAGTAACGTGGTGATCGGCCTGAGCCATCGTCGTAATAGGGCATTTCTACCGTAGTTTTTGCTTGCTCGGTAGCAATGCCTTTCCATAGACAATAACGTTCCCATAAATCTTCTGGTGAGGGAAATTGGTTAAGCTGAATTTCTTGCTCTGTCACGGTAGCATTGCCTGTGCGGTCATGTAGCAAAAAGCCATCGCCATTTGAGCTAAATACAAACGGGATTTCTAGCGTTTCAGCATAGTTAAGTGCTTGTTGCATGCCTGCACCTACGCTGTAGCTATTATCTTTTGCCTCAATCACTGCGATTGGGATATTGGATTTGTAATAGAGAATATAGTCTGCACGCTTTTGTTCACCACGCGCGTGCATTTTGCCGCGAACAATGATCCGGCCTTTGGTAAAGCTGACTTCTTCACGGACTTGTGTTTGTATATCCCAACCAGCTTGTTGAATGGCTGGCGTGATGAATTTTGTACAAATGTCTCGTTCAGAAAGTTTATTTAAGTCCAAGCTGAGACCTCATTTATTGTTCTATTTAGGATTGATCATAAACTAAAAATATAAAAGCCCACAAAGGGCTCTTATATTTATTCAACTCTTACTCAAAAATATGGCAAACTATTTATCTGAAATTTCTGGAATTATCTAGAAATCAGCTGGAACCTACAATATTAAACATCCAGATTGTTGGCACCCAAGGCATTATTTTCAATGAACGCACGTCTAGGTTCCACATTGTCCCCCATTAGCGTTGTAAATATCTCGTCTGCGGCAATCGCATCATCAATCTGCACCTTGAGTAAACGGCGCACTTTAGGGTCCATGGTGGTTTCCCATAATTGTTCTGGGTTCATTTCACCAAGGCCTTTATAGCGCTGAATGTTTAGGGTGTTTTTCGCTTCGCTTTGCAGCCAATCTAACGCTTGTTTGAAGGTAGAAACGGTTTGCTCTTTTTCATTACGTTTAACTACGGCACCTTGACCCACTAAGCCATTGAGCATATTGGATGTTTTCAGTAATTGTCTATAATCACCGCTGCTTAAAAACTCAGCATTAATCACACAGCACTGTAAGTTTCCGTGCACGTACTTGTTAATTTCTAAACGATAAGCATTGGTTTCTGCATCAAAAGCGACAATCACTTCACTGCCTACTGCCCCTAAAATCGGACGCAGTTTCTCTGCTATCGCATTCGCACTAGCTTCTGTGCTTAAATTAATTTCACCAGCATCTTGAATCGCACGTAATACGCTTTCGTCATAAAGTGAAGAAATACGGCGTATCACTGCTTCGGTTAATACCACTTGTTTTGCTATTTCTGATAACGCCTCATCTTTGAGGATGCCTGCATTCGTTTTCGTGTCCAGCTCTGCATTTTTCAATGCAGATTGCAGTAGATAGATATCTAACTCTTGTTCATCTTTAAGATAACGCTCATCTCTACCCTGTTTAACTTTGTATAGGGGTGGTTGTGCAATATAAATATGGCCACGCTCTACCAACTCTGTCATTTGACGATAGAAGAAAGTGAGCAACAAGGTACGAATGTGCGCACCATCAACGTCCGCATCCGTCATGATGATAATACGGTGGTAACGTAGTTTTTCTGCACTAAAATCGGCTTTACCAATACTGGTACCCAGCGCTGTAATCAGGGTAGCAATCTCTTGAGAACTCAGTAACTTATCAAAACGTGCTTTTTCTACGTTTAAAATCTTACCTTTTAATGGCAAAATCGCCTGATTTTTACGGTCACGCCCTTGTTTTGCTGAACCACCCGCTGAGTCACCCTCAACGAGGTAAATTTCACAAAGTGCTGGGTCTTTTTCTTGGCAATCCGCTAATTTACCAGGTAAACCCATGGTGTCCATCACACCTTTACGGCGCGTAATTTCACGTGCTTTACGTGCCGCTTCACGCGCACGAGCTGCTTCTACCACTTTACCGCAGATGATTTTTGCGTCGGCTGGGTTTTCTTGTAAAAACTCTGCTAATTTCGCCCCTACTATTTCAGAAACAACTGGTTGTACTTCACTTGACACCAGCTTATCCTTAGTTTGAGATGAAAACTTAGGATCCGGCACTTTTACAGAAAGTACGCAAGTGATGCCTTCACGCATATCATCACCGGTAGTCTCCACTTTTGCTTTTTTAGCCAATTCACTTTGTTCGATATACTGGTTTAATGTACGTGTCATTGCCGTACGTAAGCCAGTTAAGTGGGTGCCGCCATCACGCTGCGGAATGTTATTGGTAAAACATTGTACCGTTTCACTATAAGAATCATTCCATTGCATGGCTACTTCGATTGTCATACCGTCTTTTTCGCCAGAAGCATAAAAAGTTTTAGGGTGCAGTACCGTTTTACTACGATTCATGTACTCCACAAAGCCTTTGATACCACCAGAGTAAGCAAAATTCTCGCTTTTGCCTGTGCGCTGATCAATCAACTCAATTTTTACGCCATTATTCAAGAATGACAGCTCACGAATACGCTTAGCCAATATTTCAAAATGGTACTCAACTAAGGTAAATGTCTCTACAGACGCTAAAAAGTGTACTTCCGTACCTTTTCTATCGGTAACACCTGTTTCTGCTAATGGCGCAACAGCCTCTCCACGGCGAAACTCCATTTGATGGACTTTACCATTACGGTAAATTTTAAGTTTTAACCAATCAGACAACGCATTCACCACGGATACACCTACTCCATGCAAACCGCCCGAAACTTTGTAAGAGTTTTGGTCAAATTTACCGCCCGCATGTAATTCAGTCATTACAATTTCAGCAGCTGACCGTTTTACTGGTTTGATATCATCCTGCTTAATGTCTGTAGGAATACCACGACCGTTATCCGAAATACTCACTGAATTATCCGGGTGAATAATCACTTTAATATCATCGCAATGGCCTGCTAATGCTTCATCAATCGCATTATCTAGCACCTCAAATACCATATGGTGTAAGCCGGACCCATCTGATGTATCGCCGATATACATCCCAGGACGTTTACGTACTGCATCCAGCCCTTCTAAAATCTTGATGCTAGATGAATCATAATCTGGTGATATTGCGTTGTTTTCACTCATACTTATTTTCTTTACTTAAAAATTATCTTCGAATTTAGTATTTTTAAACCAACTAAAATACTAAAACTTGTTTCACGTGAAACATTTGTTAAATGCGCATCGGCATGACTACATATTTGTAATCTGGGTTATTCGGTAAAGTAATCAAGCAACTGCTATTTGCATCAGCAAATGAGAAAGTCACTTCTTCACTATTAGTATTATTCAATACATCGATCAGATAAGTCACATTAAAACCAATATCTAACGTATCACTACCATAAGCAATTTCCAATTCTTCTTCCGCTTCTTCTTGGTCGCTATTGGTGCTAATTAACTTCAGATTGTTATTACTTAACACCATACGGATACCGCGATATTTTTCATTGGATAAAATCGAAGCGCGCTGCATTGATAACAATACACCTAAACGTTCTGTAGTAAATGTATTTTGATGCCCAGTTGGAATAACACGGTTGTAATCAGGGAACTTACCATCAATTACTTTAGAAATCAGTTTAATGTTACTAAAACTAAAGTTCACTTGATTGCTAGCGATTTCCAAATTCACATCTTCTTCACTATCATCCAATAGCTTAATTAATTCAATCACAGTTTTACGTGGCAAGATAACATCTTGTTTTTCATAGCTTTCTTTTAACTCTGTTGAGGTAAAACTTAGTCTATGCCCATCTGTACCTACAATATTTAAACGGTTACCAACAACCTCTACTAATAAACCATTCAGATAATAACGAATGTCTTGTTGTGCCATGGCAAACTCAACTTGTTTTAGTAACTCTTTG
>CAZZDN010000127.1:0-4718 GCA_964652655.1 uncultured Methylotenera sp. | reverse complement strand
ATTGAAACGATATTGGTAACAGTGCTAATATTGCAACTGGCATGCCAACACAATAAAAAGCCATAAAATTAAATAAAATTTCATTAGAAATTTATTTAAAATCAATCAACTAGAAATTTCGTAGAAATCAATGCGCTTTTAACATTTGGGCGCATTTTGCTTTTAACACTGTGTCAGAATTGAACAGTTGTCACGTGACAGGTGTTCAATTAATTTAAGGTCATTAGCCAATATATGAGTAATGCTGCAACAGACAATACCCCTGCTATCCTGCAAGCCAGACAAGAGTTTCTGAGTAACGGCAATGTGGAACAAGGGGCAATTGCAGAGGCGATTGAGCGCTCGTGGCGACGTTGCTTGGCAAATGGCATCGATACCAACTCACCGCAAAGTTTAGAAGTTGTCACTGCACAAGAGTTAGCACTGAAACGGGAGAAGAACCAGCAGCTACTCAAACTCGCACAACCGGAGATGGAAACACTCAACGAGCAAATTGCTCACACCCGTAATGTAGTGATACTGACCGATGATGAAGGCGTGATTCTGCATAGCTTGGGCGGCCATCATTTCCTGAATGAAGAACAGCGTATTGCCTTATCTGCCGGTGCATCATGGAACGAGAACCATAGGGGCACCAATGCGATTGGCACAGTATTGATTGAGCAATCTGCCCTTACCGTGCAAGGTGCAGAGCACTTCATGGCGTATCACCATTCACTCAGTTGCTCTGCCGTGCCGATTTTTGGGGGTGAGAATCAACTGATTGCCACACTGGATGTATCAAACGATTTCAATATGTCACAGCAACACACTTTGGCATTAGTCAAAATGTCTGCGCAGATGATTGAAAACCGTTTGTTTATGGCAAGTCACAAAGGTGAGGTTGCATTGCATTTTCATGCACGCCCAGAATTTATTGGCACACTATGGGAAGGCGTTGCGATCTTTACAGACACTGGCCAGTTGGTAGCCATCAATCGTAGCGGTCAATTTCAGCTCAGCTTGAACACCAGCAATGCTGCATCCCAACAGGGTATTCAATTCAACAATCTGTTTGATGTTCCGTTTGCAAGCTTGCTGAGACAGGTTGGCGGCACAGATAAACTAATCGTGCCATTAAGACTCAATAACGGCGCACGCATTTACGTACAAGTCGAGCCGCTGAATAAGAAACCGCAGATTAGCACCACGCCACCCGCTGCAGTAAAAAGAACTAGTGCCGCCAATTTAGATTTACTGGATAGCGGAGATGCAAAAATCTCACGCGCGGTTCAGCAAATCAAACAAGTGCTGTCACGTGACATTCCTATTCTGATTCAAGGGGAGACAGGCGTAGGTAAAGAGCTATTTGCTCGCGCTATTCACGAAGCCAGTGCGCAACACAAAGGCCCTTGGGTGGCCGTTAACTGCGCCGCATTGCCAGAGGGCTTGATTGAGGCTGAACTATTTGGTTATGAAGAAGGTGCATTTACTGGTGCACGCCGCAAAGGTAGCCCGGGGAAAATTGAACAAGCTAATGGCGGTACTTTGTTTTTGGATGAAATTGGCGATATGCCGCTTTCATTGCAAGCTAGATTGCTCAGGGTATTGCAAGAGCGCACCGTTACCCCATTAGGTAGTACAAAAACCATTCCAGTTAATTTTTCATTGATTAGTGCAACCAACTTAAAGCTAAAAGAAAAAGTAGAGAGTGGTGAGTTCCGTAGCGATCTGTATTACCGACTCAATGGCCTCAGCGTGGCTTTGCCACCGTTGCGCGAACGCTCTGATCTGCAAGCGCTCATTGATGTCATTTTAAATATTGAGCAAGCAGGCAGTGTAGAAATTACGCCAGAGGTACGCGCGATATTCCAAGCGCATTCTTGGCCTGGTAACATCCGTCAGCTACATAATGTGCTCAGAACTGCTATAGCATTAGCGGACGGTGCAGCCATCAGTACACTGCATCTCACCCAAGACTTTATTGACGAAATGTCGTTGAGTAAACCGGGCTTGCTTGCTAATGTCACCGCAGCCAACCCTGCAGATTTAGATGACCTGACCAACCAAGCCATTAGGCAAGCCATGCAAACAGAAACTGGCAATGTTTCTGCAGTAGCCCGCCAGCTTGGCATTAGCCGCAACACTCTCTACCGCAAGCTTAAAGCCATGGGGATTGCCTAACCAAATGCAGAATCACCAGTCCTATTTAAGCTTATAATGATATCACCTGATTTTGCCCAAGCTTAAGTCATTACTCAGAGATTTTTTATGATAGGCATTTTACTGGCGGCTGGTTTTTCTCGGCGTTTTGGTGCTAGCAATAAACTTTTAAAGCCCATGAAAGATGGCAGGCCTATTGCATTAGTGTCGGCACAAAATCTGATTCAAGCGATACCAACCAGCATTGCCGTAGTGCGTCCAGACAACACCGAGTTAGCAGAGCTACTGCAACAAGCGGGCTTAGTTGTATTAACCTGCAAAGAGAGTGAGCAAGAGATGTCAGCCAGCCTAGCGGCAGCAGTGCGCTTTTCAGCGAATTTTGAGGCAGCTCAGCATGGATTTGTTATTGCATTAGGCGATATGCCTTATATCCAACCTAAGACCATCCAAATGGTCGCGAACAGTTTAAATAGTAATGAATCTATTGTCATTCCTACCTACCGTGAACAACGCGGCCACCCTGTTGGCTTCGCAACTCAATATCGTAGTGAGCTAGAAAACCTGCAAGGAGATGAAGGTGCGCGCGCGATTGTTAAGCGTTATGCCAACAACGTATGCCTATTAGCATGTGAAGATGCTGGCATATTGAAAGACATCGATACGCCGCAAGATTTAGAGGATAGCGATATAAACTACTGAAGAGTTAATATATTGCAAATTTAAAGCGCTATGCCGCGCAACTTATCTCTTTAACTAAACCCAGCGTAGTTTGTTGTGCGCGCACTTGAATTAACTCAGCCAGAATGGCAACAGCGATTTCTGCCGGTGTTCGACTGCCAATACGTAAACCCACCGGGCCGCGCATCGTGGCGATTTCTGCCTCGCTTAAATCAAACATGCGCATACGCTCACGTCGCTTTTCCTGATTCTTATGTGAACCCAACACCCCTACGTAAAAAGCATCAGATTTGAGCGCTTCAAGTAAAGCCATATCATCAAGCTTAGGGTCGTGCGTCACAGCCACAATCGCGGTATGTGCATCTGGTGCGATCTCCAGCACCACATCATCAGGCATACCATACATCCATGTCACGCCATCCACATGCCATTCGTCTCGAATCTCCTGACGCGGCTCACACACCAGCACCTCAAAATCCAAAGCTTGCGCCATACAAGCTAAGGTTGCCCCCAACTGATTGGCCCCAATAATCAATAAGCGCCATTGCGGACCAAAGTAGCTATGAAACCAACCACTCTCAATGCGTGGCGAGCCTTCTGGCAGCACTTGTGTTAATTTGATTGCGCCAGAACTGATATGCACTGAACGCTTGGTGAGCTTACGCTCACGCAAGTTTTGCACGATAGGCAACAACTGTGAGGAATGATGCAATGGCTCCACAAAAATCTGTAATCGGCCACCACAGGGGATTCTAAAACGCTGTGCATCCTCGCGACTGATGCCATATTCCAACACGCTAGGTTTGTTAGGTAGCGTTTGGTTGCGCGCTTTATCAGCTAAATCATCTTCAATACATCCGCCAGATACTGAGCCAATTAAATGCCCATCATCGCGCACTACTAGCACCGCACCGGGCAAACGCGGGGCTGAACCCCATGTTTGCACGACGGTAAACAAGTGTGCCTGATGGCCATCATCTAGCCAATCAAGCGCACGTTCTAACACTTCTAAATCAGCAGATTTCACAACACTAAGCCAGTTGGTTGCCTATCGGCAATTGACGGATACGCTTGCCTGTAGCTGCGAAAATGGCATTAGTCACTGCTGGTGCGACTGGCGGCAAACCAGGTTCTCCAACGCCGCCCATTTTCTCAGTACTTGGCACGATATGTACATCTACCTTAGGCATATCTTTCATGCGCAGTACTAAATAATCATGGAAGTTAGATTGCTGCACCTTACCTTCTTTAAAGGAAATTTCACTTTGCAACGCAGCGCCCAAGCCAAAGGAAATAGACGATTCCATTTGCGCTTTCAACGAGTCTGGGTTAACGGCCAAGCCACAATCAATCGCACACACCATGCGATGTACTTTTACCGCACCTTCGTTCACAGACACCTCTGCTACCTGCGCAACAAAACTGCCAAATGACTCATGCACAGCAATACCACGGAACACACCTTTAGGCAAAGGCTTACCCCAATCAGCTTTTTCTGCCGCTAAATTCAGCGCAGCTAGATGACGCGGATGCCCTTTTAACAGCGCACGGCGATAATCCAAGGGGTCTTTATTCGCATTATGTGCAAGCTCATCAACCAGACTTTCCATCACAAACGCAGAATGGCTATGCCCCACAGAGCGCCACCACAGTACAGGAATCGTCGCTTTTACTGTGTGCAAGCTCATATGGTAATTAGGGATGCTCTTCAGATAAGGTGAGTCAGCAATGCCTTCTACCGAAGTAGCATCCACACCATTTTTAATCATAAAGGCTTCAAATGGCGTGCCTGACATAATAGACTGACCCACTGTCACTTGCTCCCAAGCCACTGGTGCTCCATCTGCATTCACGCCGATTTTAGCTTGATGCAAATACATAGGACGGTAATAGCCGCC
>CAZZDN010000126.1:0-4754 GCA_964652655.1 uncultured Methylotenera sp. | reverse complement strand
GTTGCTCTTGATAAGTCAACTGCATAAACACGTCTTCCAAACTGGTTTGGTCTGGTGCGATTTGATGCAGGCCCCAACCTTGTTGCACAGCAGTTTGCACAATCGCTTCTGCTGGCTCGGCCGTTTCTGCGTAACGAACACGAATCAAGCCATTGGCTAGACTTTCAGCCTCTGAAACACCTGATATTCTCAAAATCTCTTCAATGGCTGGTGGATTACGTAAACCGATTAGTAGCTTGTTGCCAACACGCTGACGTTTCAGCACATCGATTGAACCATTAAAAACTAATTTACCTTTATCAATAATTTGCACCTGATCACACACCATTTCCACCTCAGGCAGAATATGTGTAGAGATAATCACGCTGTGATCTGTGCCCACTTCACGAATTAACGTACGAATATCACGAATTTGGATAGGGTCTAGGCCTACAGTTGGCTCATCTAAAATCACTACCATTGGGCTATGAATAATCGCTTGAGCAATCCCCACACGTTGTTGATAACCATTCGATAGGTTTTCAATTAAGCGTTTGCTCATGTGCGTTAAACCACAACGCTCTTTTGCATTTTCCACAGCCTTTTTAATGTGCTTAGCACTCACGCGATGCAGTCTAGCCGCCATCGTCAAATACTCATCCACCGTCAATTCTTTATATAAGGGACGCATTTCAGGCAGATACCCAATCAAGGCCTTCGCCTCTTTCGGGTTTTCTATCATGTCGATACCACATATCTTGACACTACCATGGCTAGGCGCCAAATTGCCCGTGAGCATTTTCATGGTCGTCGACTTACCGGCACCGTTCGGGCCTAGAAACCCTAATACCTCACCCTTACTTAAAGTGAAATTGACATTACTTACGGCTTCGCGACCACCATATAGCCGCGTAAGCTCAATTGCCTCAACTGTAAAATTATTCATAGGTACTCAATTAAAACATTCGTTTAAATACAGACAGTTATCATTAATTTTATGACAACATCACAAAAAGCCTGACCCAGATAAAAACAAATCGATAGATTCAAATCTACAGGCGACAGTTCACTTCACTTGCGCTATAGTCAATCTATAATTATGTCGGAACTTGCAGTCGCTGTCACGGACTAAGAAACAACGATGTTTCATACAACGTAGCATGATACAACTTAGTAAGTGAAGCGATTAGTTAAATATTGACTCAGACTATTTAAACCAATCACTTTTTTGATTCGGGTAAATATATTTTGTTTAGACATTCTAAAACTAATGCAAACTACAAACACCTCATTTACTATACATCTAGCTTAACCAAATTTAATTAATTAGTTTCATATACTCTGATGACAAAAAAACAAGATTTGAACATGCAGCCTAAAAAAACCAGCGCCACCTCACGCGCAGTGCGCGTTGCCTTATGCACTTTAATGCTAGGAATCACAGGTTGCGCAAGCAACTTGCCTCATCAGCATCATTCAGAGACGCTAGCGAATAAAAATGAAACCGCTTTAAAACAAGAAAAGTCGCTTTCAACCGAATTTGTATATAAATATTTAGTAGGTGAAGTTGCTGGTCAGCGCGGTGAAATTGGCACTGCCGGTGCAATTTTCTACGATTTAGCCCGCGCAGAACAAGATTCACGTTTAGCAGAACGTGCGGCAAAAATTGCAGCTTTCGCAAACATTCCAAGCTTAGCAGTGCCTGCGGTCAAGCTTTGGGCTGAGCTAGACCCAACCTCAAACGAGGCTCAGCAAGCGATGACAGAAATGTTAATTGCAACGGGCAGACTCAATGAAGCAGAGCCTTACCTAGCGAAGCTACTGGTGAAAGAAGAGTCTAGAGCAGGTGGATTTTTATTCATCAACTCACTACTCAGCAGAAGTCCAGATAAGAGTGCTGTGCTCAAGCTCATCCAGTCCTTAGCAAAACCTTACCCAGCATTAGCAGAAGCAAACTTTGCAGTTGCACAAGCTGCATACATCGCAAATCAAGACATATTAGCACTCGATGCACTAGAAAAAGCTGAAGACGCTCGCCCTAACTGGGTAATCTCAGCATTATTAAAGGGCCAAGTACTATTTCGTCAATCGCCGAGCAAAGCAATTGATTTCTATTATGAATATCTAAAAGTACAACCAGATGCGAATGAAATCCGCATCAACCTTGCTAAAATCTTAGTAAGCCAAAAACAATATGCGGCGGCAAAGGCAGAGTTTCCTACCATTTTAGCGCAAGCTAAAAATTCGCCTGAAAACAATGTAGCAGAGATTTATGCGATTATTGGCTTACTGTCTTTCCAGGCTAATGATTACGAACAATCAGAGAAATATTTTAAACAAGCAATTGCTAACCAATTTAAAGATACAGACCAAATTTATCTTTACCTTGGCCAAACAGCAGAAAAACAAAAAAATGATGTTGCAGCAGCTGATTGGTATCGTAAAGTACCAGCTGGCCCACGCCACTTGGAGGCTCAATTTAATCTGGCCAACGTAATCGCTCGTACAGAGTCGACCGATAAGGCAATTGAGCTATTGGACAACTTAGAAGACCTGAATGTAGAACAGCAAATCCTAGTCATTAAGGCACAAGCATCATTACTCTCAAAAGATAAGCGCCACCAAGAGGCTTTTGAGCTCTTGGACAAAGCAGTCAAAAATCTGCCAAACACGCCAGAGCTGGTCTACGATTACGCACTTGCGGCAGAGCGCATCGGGATGTTTGACCTGATGGAACTTGAGTTGCGCAGAACAATTGCAGAGAAGCCAGATTTTGCTGCTGCATACAACGCGCTCGGGTACTCGTTTGCAGACCGTAATATTAGATTAAAAGAAGCTATTAGCTTGATTGAAAAAGCACTAACACTATCCCCCAACGATCATTACATGTTAGATAGCTTAGGCTGGGCACATTATCGAAAAGGCAATCTCGACAAAGCGATTCAATATTTAGAGCAGGCATTTAATATTAACCCTGACCCAGAAATTGCGGCGCATCTTGGCGAAGCACTCTGGCAAAAAGGTGAATATGAGAAAGCTAAGAAAATATGGAGCGATGCACTCATTGCAGACCCTGAGAACGAGGTTTTAATTCTCACAGCTAATAAGTTTAAATCTTGAACTTTTCATGCATTTACATCAGCTCAGAGCCTGCATTAGTTAGATCAGTGCATTTCATTCGACTTCTTTTAGTTTTAAGTGTTGCTATTTGTTTATCTGCCTGCGTAAGTGCACCTAAACAAGTAGCAGTGAGCGCAGAATCAATCTTGCGCAATCAAAATCACTTGCAACGAAATGCCGAAATCCAACAATTCCAGCTTAGAGGCAGAATAGGCGTCCAAACGAACAGTAAGGGCTTTTCAGGCAACCTGAGTTGGCATCATGGAGCTAATTCAGATGAGATTGCCCTATTCTCGCCACTTGGCAGCCAAGTTGCACAGATTACAGCGTCCAGTGAGAAAATCACACTAACCGATGCCAATGGCAAACAACAAGCCGCAACTAATGCAGAAACGCTAACCTATCAGACTTTAGGCTGGTCGTTACCTCTATCGGGCTTAGCGGACTGGTCACTAGGACGCCCCTCTAAAAGCCCCATTGAGGCAAGCACTTGGGACGAACAAGGCTTACTCACCACGTTAAACCAAGACGGCTGGAAAATTGAGCTCTCAAACTACGCTGAGCAGAACGGCTACTTGCTACCGAGCAAGATATTTCTGAAAAGTGATCAAGTTAATCTTAAACTATTGGTAGAAAACTGGAATATCATGGCCAACTAACGATAACGACCAAATCAAGACTTTACCCCCTCTTTCAAACAATACCGCCACCATGCAAGACTTTGAAGCTTTTCTAGCACCTGCCAAAATTAATTTATTTTTGCACATCGTAGGACAACGTAGCGATGGCTACCACCTACTACAAACTGTGTTTAGGCTATTAGATTACTACGACACCATCCATATCAAGATCAATCACAGCGGCACAATTAAACGTGTGAATGATGTGCCTAACGTACCAGAGACGGAAGACTTATGTGTACGTGCAGCGCTATTACTGCAAAAACACACAAAATGCCAACTTGGTGCAGATATATTGGTCGAAAAAAGAATACCCATGGGTGGAGGATTAGGTGGCGGAAGTTCAGATGCAGCCACAGTGCTACTTGCCTTAAATCAACGCTGGCAACTTAATCTACCGCGCGAGGAGTTATTAAAACTGGGTTTACAGCTAGGCGCAGACGTACCTTTTTTCATTTATGGCACCAATGCATGGGCTGAAGGTGTTGGTGAAGAATTACAAACACTTACGCTACACGATGCCTACTATGTCGTACTCACGCCTAATGCTCATGTATCAACCGCGCAAATTTTTGCGAATAAGCAATTGACAAAGGATACGATTCCTAAGACAATAGCCGCCTTTTCAGAGATAGCGCAATTAAGCAGTGAAAATTCAGCGGGTAAAAATATACACGATGGATTTATCAATCAACTGGAAAAAGTAGTTTGTAGCATTTATCCTGAAGTTAAAGCATGTTTAGACTGGCTAAAACAATTCGGAGATGCTAGAATGACGGGCTCAGGTGCTTCGGTGTTTTTAGAAGTAGCTGATGCAGAAACTGCAAATAGGATTTACCAACAAAAACCAACAACATACGTTGGGTTTGTTGCAAAAGGGTTAAATCAGCACCCTTTTACTAAGTAAATAAACTGGTTATATATTGGGGAGTCGCCAAGCTGGTTAAGGCACCGGATTTTGATTCCGGCATGCGA
>CAZZDN010000125.1:0-4769 GCA_964652655.1 uncultured Methylotenera sp. | reverse complement strand
TGCCTGTATGCAGCTCAATCACAGGCGCACCAGTTTTAACAGCCGCATCAATCTGTGCCAAGTCAGGTGCAATAAACAATGAGACGCGAATACCTGCATCACTTAATTTCTGAACTGCATGCTTCACTTTATCAAAGTGGGTAATCACATCCAACCCACCTTCAGTGGTTCGCTCTTCACGACGCTCAGGCACCAAACACACGTCTTGTGGCATCACCTTAATGGCAATGTCTAGCATCTCATCAGTCACAGCACATTCAAGGTTCATTTTTGTCTGCAACAACGGGCGCAAAGCGAAAATATCTGCATCCTGCATATGACGCCTATCTTCACGCAAATGAAGGGTAATACTATCCGCACCGGACTGCTCTGCGCGTAGCGCAGCTTGCACTACACTAGGATACTTAGTGCCACGCGCCTGACGAATCGTTGCAACGTGATCAATATTCACCCCTAATTTAATCATGACTTCATCACCTTCATAAAACGTAACATTATGGCGGCACACATACTAAGTATGCATTGAGCTGCCTCAATAAAATTATCAATACCCTTGTAAATCAATTAACAGTTGCCGAGTATGCAAAGGCTTGTCACCCAAATAGTGCGCTAGCAAATAACGCATCAATTGCTTACTCTGCTGCTGCGTCTGTTCATCACTGTAATCATCCTTCGACATATCGACTAAGGTCTTGCCAGACAACGGCACGCCATTCTCATAGCGCGCCGTTGCACCATGGATCGGATACGCACCGTGTTCAGCCTCATAACGATAATACTGCTGTGAGGAGATTGGTTCGCTGTTGGCATCTAACTGCAACGGAATCGCATAGCCCAACTCTTGTAAAAACTTTAATTCGAAACGACGTAACGTAGTGGCTAGATTTTGGCTGACAGCCAACGTTTTTAAAGTATCAGCATAGTACTCAAACAGCACCTCATGCGGATCCTCTCGCGGCAGCAATCTCAACAATAGCTCATTGAGATAAAACCCACACATCAAAGCCTCGCCTTGCAACAAGAGCAAGGCACCATTCCATTCAAGGCTATGTAAAGTTTTGAGCTCCAACTTGCCAGACCAAGTAGCAAGCATAGGCTGAAAAGCTTGCAGCATTCCACGCATGGCTGAACGTGGGCGCCTTGCCCCTTTTGCAACGGTGGCGACACGTCCAAAATCACGTGCGAACAACTCAACCACCAAACTGGTTTCTTTGAAAGGATAAGTATGCAGCACATAAACTGCCTGATTATCCTGACGATGTGAACTCACCGAGGCCATAGGGTCTCTATTTGCGCATTAATAACCTAGTGATTTTAGCGCGCGTGCGTCATCCGCCCAGCCACCTTTAACTTTTACCCATGTTTCCAGATAAACTTTGCCGCCAAACAATTTTTCCATGTCTTGTCTAGCTTCGGTAGAAATTTGCTTCAACTTCTCGCCGCTTTTACCAATCAACATTGGTTTTTGGCTTTCTTTATCTACAATAATGGCGCAGAAAATACGTCGCAATTGGCCCACGACCTCGAACTTTTCCACTTCTACTGCAACAGAATATGGAATCTCATCACCTAACAACCTGAATATTTTCTCGCGTACCAACTCAGCAGCAAGGAAACGTTCGTTCTTATCGGTCAACTCATCTTCAGAGTAAATCGCCTCTTGCTCTGGCAGATAAGTACGAATCGATTTTAATAGTTCATCTAAGTTAAGACTCTTTTTCGCACTGACTGGCACGATTTCCGAAAATGGGAACTCTAGATCAAAGTCCTGAATCAATGGCAACACATTGCCTTTATCGCCCATTAAATCCAGTTTGTTCACAACCAGAATCGTCGGTGTTTTTTCAGACAAGAGTTGTAATACTTTGCGGTCTGCATCGCCTAACTTCATCGGCTCAATCACAAATAACACCACGTCCACTTCGGTCAGAACCTGAGTAACTGTTTTATTTAGGCCTTTATTCAGGGCATTCAAATGTTTTTGTTGAAAACCTGGTGTATCCACAAACAAATACTGCGTATCCTCTGTGGTATGAATCCCTAATAAACGGTGGCGTGTGGTCTGTGCTTTGCGTGAAGTAATTGCTAACTTCATGCCCAAAATATGATTTAGAAGCGTCGATTTACCTACATTCGGACGCCCAACAATCGCTACCGTACCGCATCTGAAAGGGCCACTACTTAAAGTATCAACTTCAAGTGCTTGATCAATATCTGTCATTTTTTAACTTTTCCAATACGGAGTTTATTTAACGCAAGCAAAGCAAGCTCAGCTGCCTGCTGTTCAGCAATGCGACGGCTCCGCCCCTCGCCTACTGTGCGAATTTGATGTTTTTCTACCACACACTCCACGACAAATTTTTGCTCATGTGCTTCACCACTGGTGTGTGTCACTGTATATTCAGGAACAGCGATTTTTCTACTCTGCAATAACTCTTGCAGTAATGATTTAGGATCTTTATCAATCACTTTTGGATCGATAGTCTCTAGTTTGTGTGCATAAAGCCCAAGCACAAACGTCTGCGCAGCCTCAAAACCACTATCCAGATACACTGCGCCAATGATGGCTTCAAGCGCATCGGCTAATATAGAAGGTCTACGCCAGCCAGCACTTTTAAGCTCGCCCTCACCTAACAACAAAGCATCGCCAAGATTCAGAGAGATAGCAATTTCTGACAGCGTCGCCTCTTTGACCAATTGGGCACGCAGACGGCTGAGATCGCCCTCCGCCAGTTTAGGGAAACGCTGATATAGCTGATGTGCGATAATGAAGTTTAGCGCACCATCCCCTAAAAACTCCAAGCGCTCATTATTCAACCCTGCATAACTTCTATGCGTAAGCGCCTGTGTTAACAAGCCTTCATTCAAAAATTGATGCGACAAGCGTTTCAGTAAGTCTTGCTTAGACATCAGTACCACCAGCACTCAACTGCTTATTTATTTCTTTATCACTCAAAATTTACCATCGCTACGCGCTGAAAAATTTAACAGCACACTTACATTACCAATAATTGGTTTGACAACCTCATATTCAACCGTCACTACTGTGCCATTCGTACCTTTTTCAATCACAAGATCATTACCATTGACGACTTCTACATAAGTAGTAGAGGCTCGCTTGTTAAAGTTATCTCTGATTTCTTTCGTCGTCATGTTAGAAAGAGAATCGTTTTGCATGCTTTTTAATACTTTTTTAACAGACATATGCTCGATATAAGCTGGCGTTACTTTCATTACAATTAAGGCAACAAATACCACAAACACGCCAACGAACAACATACCTAACAAAGTAGCACCCAGTTGGCGCTGAGCACTTTTTATATTCATTAATGGTTTAATCACGCTTATCTCCATACTGTATAGAAGTTGATATCGCCAAACTTAGTCAATTTTATTGCCGATTCTAGAGCCCTGATCAAAATTCATCCAGATAAAAAATGCTTTTCCAACTAGATTCTGTTCTGGAACAAAGCCCCATACTCGACTATCTGAACTATTATCACGATTATCCCCCATCGCCAAATAATGTCCATCAGGCACAGTCACCTCTTCGCCCTCTGCGAACTTAGCGCCGATAGTATCGGGGTCATAATTGCCGACCACATCATGCACTAAAATATCATGATTTTTAGCACCTAATTGCTCATGATACTGCTTAGCTTCAACAATATTCAGGCCAGACATTACATACTCATAGCTGCCAGCATCTTCAAGCTCAACTGGGCGGCCATTGATCGTTAGTCGCTTGTCTTGGTAGCTGACTTTGTCGCCAGGCAAACCAACGACTCGCTTGATATAATCAATGGATGGATTGGGTGGGTAGTGGAATACGATGACGTCACCACGTTCAGGTTGGTTAACTGTAAAGAACGTATTATTGACAATCGGAACACGTAATCCATAAGTAAACTTATTCACCAGAATAAAATCACCTGCCAGCAATGTTGGCATCATGGAGCCGGATGGAATTTTAAAAGGCTCAACAATGAACGAGCGAATTAAAAATACCGCCAGAATCACGGGAAAGAAGCTTTTAGCATATTCAACAAGCACTGGCTCATCGACACCTGCCGGGCGTTTTTTACTTAACACTAAACTATCAAACAGCCATATTAGCCCAGTAATCAGCAGTACGACTATCATGAAAAGCGCGAACATCATGGCGTTTACCTTATTTTCCTATTTATCTTCTACTCTAAGAATCGCTAAAAACGCTTCTTGCGGAATCTCAACGCTACCCACTTGCTTCATGCGTTTTTTACCCTCTTTTTGCTTTTCAAGCAGTTTGCGCTTACGGGTAATATCACCGCCATAACATTTTGCAATCACGTTTTTACGCATGGCTTTTACTGTTTCACGTGCAATGATGTTGGCACCAATGGATGCCTGAATCGCCACATCAAACATCTGGCGCGGAATCAATTCACGCATTTTGGCTGCCACCTCACGGCCACGATACACACTATTACTGCGATGTACGATCAGACTTAACGCATCCACGCGCTCACCGTTCACCATAATATCCAGCTTCACCAAATCAGCCGCACGGAATTCTAAGAACTCGTAATCCATACTTGCATAACCACGGGACACAGATTTCAAACGGTCAAAGAAATCTAGCACCACCTCATTCAATGGCATTTCATAGCTCAACATTACCTGACGGCCCATATACTGCATATTCCGCTGTATGCCACGTTTACCGTTACACAAAGTCATCACCGGGCCTACATAATCTTGCGGCATCAGTAAATTCACCACAATCATAG
>CAZZDN010000124.1:0-4843 GCA_964652655.1 uncultured Methylotenera sp. | reverse complement strand
CTACAGTATTAGAGATGCGCCATCACAGCCAATGAGTGATGCCGAGCAATCAATCAAAAATTTATCGTCATGAGAGATGCCGCAATATTAAAAGCAAGTGCCGTTAACGGGCTGCATAAAGTACTTTCCTTTAAGCAGCCATTTGCATGGTTGATTACCAACGGCTATTTGATGGTGGATGACCGCACTTGGGGTACTACGTATCGAGGCCCTATACTCATTCACGCCAGTAAGGGCTTGTATGATGTGTATTATGATTACCTTAAAGCGAATACCGATATCCCGTTACCAGCGAAAGAAGAACTAGCATATGGCGGGGTAGTAGGCTTTGCGGATTTGGTACTTTGTAGCCGACCCGATGCATTGCCTGAGCACACCAGCCGTCAGCATAGAGCGCAGTTTAAGGGTGTGAGCAGCCGGCATTATGGATTTTTATTTGAACAAGCGAGGCCCATACCTTTTATGCCATGCTCAGGTAAGCTTGGGATTTTTGAAGTAGAGATTGATGTGCTACTAAGCGCGCCACCAGCGGCACAAGCAGAATTGTTTTAAAACACCTACATTTCTACATAAGGTTTTCAGCAATGCTTGCGTGGTAGATGCGCCGGTTTTTATGATGGCCTTTATGCTTTTTGCTTGTAATCAAATAGCTAAAAGTTATTGTAAGTGATGGATTTAAATTGTTAGACTTTTACCTATAGTTTTTTGAATAAAAACCCCAATCAATACAGAATAAACAACACAGAATAAATAGGAATACTCATGGCAAGATGGTATGAAGATAATGCGCAATCTATTGGTGGAACGCCTTTAGTTAAGCTAAACCGAGTGACGGATGGTGCGCCAGCACTGGTGTTGGCCAAAATTGAAGGCCGAAACCCTGCTTACTCTGTTAAGTGTCGGATTGGTGCCGCCATGATATGGGATGCTGAGCAACGTGGACTACTCGGCCCGGGTAAAGAGATTGTTGAGCCGACTAGCGGTAATACTGGAATTGCATTAGCTTTTGTTGCCGCGGCTAGAGGGATTCCGTTAACGCTTACGATGCCAGAAACCATGAGTATTGAGCGACGTAAGTTGTTAGTAGCTTATGGAGCAAAGCTCGTATTGACTGAAGGTGCTAAAGGCATGAGTGGCGCAATTGCTAAAGCTGAAGAAATTGCGGCATCAGATCCGAATCGTTACGTATTGTTGCAACAGTTTAAAAATCCTGCGAATCCAGCAATTCATGAAAAAACAACTGGCCCAGAAATTTGGGAAGCGACGGATGGGAAAATTGATATTTTAGTTTCTGGCGTTGGTACTGGCGGTACGATTACTGGTATTTCCAGATATATCAAAAACTCACAAGGTAAAGCGATTGTTTCAGTGGCTGTAGAGCCTTCAGCTAGCCCAGTATTAAGCCAAAAGCGTGCAGGGGAAGAGCTTAAACCTGCGCCCCACAAAATTCAGGGGATAGGCGCAGGCTTTGTGCCAGCAGTGCTGGATTTATCACTGGTAGACGATATTGCACAAGTGACGAATGAAGAGGCAGTGCTTTACGCACAGCGTTTGGCCAAGGAGGAAGGCATATTGTGTGGTATTTCTTGTGGTGCAGCTGTGGCTGTGGCTGTGCGCTATGCAAAACGTCCTGAAAACGCAGGTAAAACTATTGTCGTTGTGTTGCCTGATTCGGGTGAGCGTTATTTGAGTTCTATACTCTTTGATGGGCTGTTCGACGATAAGGGAATTGCATTAGAAAAGTAGAAAAGCAACCTAGTCGCTTAGAAATTTCTCCTAGCGACTTTTCTCCAATGATTACAAAGAGTGTTTGCGAGTAATTTGTAAATTTATAAGTACCTTCTGATCACTTGAACTGTTTACTATGCCTGTTGCTTGCGTACTTTAAAGTGTTTATAAATCAAATAGATAGCTAATAAATTCATGCTAAATTAACCACGTAACATTGATGAGCATGACTTAATCCAGTGAGTTGATATAGAACGGATTGAGTATTCAAATGTTTAACTGAATTGCCACTATATCGTTCCCCCAAAAGCATATTGAATCGTTAGTCTTAGTTCATCTTTTATTGATAATAGAGACATTGTATCCCCATGCCTCCAACATGATGATTCACAGAAATTGTGGAATTTTTTATTGATCAGATTATCGCCTAACGTTTTGGCTAGCATTAGCTTAAATCAGCGCGTTGCATGGATGAATAACAACATATAATAAATACGTTATCTATATTAGACGCAGCAATACTATGACTAAGACACAATTAGCCCCAGCGCAGATTGAACGCTTGCTTGAATCACTCGATAGAATTGCCTCGGCATTAGATGCAAAGTCATCCAGTCAGCATGCGCAAGCCCCTGATTTTTCACAAGCGTTTGCATATCGGTGGCAACGTAGCAGCGCTATTCATCATGCGCCTCGATTAATCCCAGTGACCACACCACAACTGATTGCGTTTAATCAGTTATGCAATATTGAGCAACAGATAGAACGCTTGCAACAGAACACCTTGCAGTTTGTGCGTGGTTACCCAGCGAATAATGCCTTAATGACCGGTGCTAGGGGTACGGGTAAATCCTCTTTGGTGCGAGCATGCTTAGATGCTTTTCATTCCCAAGGGCTGCGCTTGATTGAGGTGGAAAAACAGCATCTAGATGATTTACCGCTGATTATTGAGTTGGTCTTTCAGCGTCCCGAACGTTTTATTGTGTTTTGTGATGATTTGTCTTTTGAAGATGGTGAGCATCACTATAAAGCCTTAAAAACGGTATTGGATGGTTCTATTGCAGGTAGCGCTGCTAACGTGTTGATTTACGCGACTTCAAACCGCAGGCATCTAGTGACGGAAAGAATGACCGATAACTTAGAGCATCGAAAAGATAACCAAGGAGAGATACATCCGGGCGATAGCTTAGAGGAGAAAATCTCTCTGTCTGATCGTTTTGGCTTGCGTTTGCATTTCTATAGTTTTAGTCAGGATGAGTATTTAACTGCCGTTGCACAATGGGTGAAAAGCTTTGGCTTTGAAATGAACGAATATGTGCAAGAAGAGGCACTGCGTTGGGCAACTGAGCATGGGTCAAGGTCTGGTCGCATCGCCTTACAATTTGCGCGCGATTATGCTGGACGCACGTTATTAGAGAAAGAAAAGCAGTGATAAATCATGGTTGATTGCTGTGACTTTGTTTAAAAATACTTCTTTTTAGTGTTTTCTATTCATACCAGTGACTTAGCATGCATATCCCCATGCGTCCCACAATCTTATCCACAGAAATTGTGGAGTGAACCCAAACATAAACGCACGATTTAAACTTAAGCATGTATCAATGATAGAAAGTAAAAAGTGTAACCATGCATATTGATGTGTGCTGTTAATTTTTAATAAAATCCATCGTAAAAAAGTGAATTAGTTTTATAAAATATCCTTAGATAAATTACACTTCCAAAATTAGGTGACATTCGAAGTATCAACGTTAAAGGCAAGTTCAATGGCAGAAAAAGAATACGATGCAGATTCGGTAAAGGTATTGAGAGGCTTAGAGCCAGTGCGTGCTAGGCCTGGTATGTACACCAGAACCGATTCTCCAACGCATATTGTTCAGGAAGTGATTGATAACGCTGCAGATGAAGCGCTAGGTGGGCATGCCACCAATATTCAGGTCACTGTGTATAGAGATGGTGCAGTTGAAGTGACGGATAATGGGCGTGGTATTCCTATCGAAATTCCCAAGGGCGAGACCCAGCCAGCAGTTGAGTTGGTGTTCGTGCAGTTACATGCTGGTGGCAAGTTTGATAAAGAAGATGAGAATAGCTCTTACCGTTTCTCAGGTGGTTTACATGGGGTAGGTGTTTCTGTCACTAATGCATTATCCACACGTTTGGAAGTTAAAGTGAAGCGCGGTGGCAAGGTGCATGGCCTTGTTTTTGAAAATGGACACTGTGTTGAACCTTTAACCGAAATAGGTAAATGTTTGAAGCGTGAGACTGGCACCACGGTGAAATGTTGGCCAGATCCTAAGTACTTTGATTCTCCTAAGGTGTCGATTCAGCAGTTAGAGCATCTGATTAAATCGAAAGCCGTCTTGCTACGTGGTGTGACTGTCTCGCTTTCAATAGAAGGTGCCGATGGCTTTGAAGAGCGAACTTGGACTTATGCCGATGGTTTGCCACAATATTTGGATGAGCTGATTGGTGAGCGTGAAATAGCGGATGATGAAGTGCCAGTGCCTATCATTGCCGGCGAGTTTTATCATCAAGAAAACTCGGACGGTATCTCTAAGGGTGAGGGCGCCATTTGGGCATTATCTTTTGGGGTAGGTGGTGGCCGTGGTGAATCTTACGTGAACCTGATTCCGACGCTCTCAGGTGGCACGCACGAGGCTGGTATGCGTAACGGCGTGTTTGAGGCCGTTAAGTCGTTTATGGAGCATCACAGCATGATGCAGCGCGGTGTCAAAGTCTCGTCAGAAGATGTATGGAATAACGTTTATTACGTGTTGGCGGCTAAAGTGCTAGATCCGCAGTTCCAAGGTCAAACCAAAGAAAAATTGACCAATCGTGACGCGATGAAAATGGTGGCATCGGCGGTGAAGCCAATGATGGAAACCTGGCTCACGCAAAACGTAGAGCATGCTAAACGTATTTCGGATTTGGTAAATCGAAGTGCGGCAGCGCGTAATAAATCTACACAGAAAATTGAAAAGCGCAAAACTACAGGCATTAACCTGATGCCAGCCAAACTCACCGACTGTGAAGCTGCGGGCACGATGGAGGCTGAGCTGTTTTTGGTAGAGGGTGACTCGGCAGGTGGTAGCGCGAAGATGGGGCGTAATAACGAGTT
>CAZZDN010000123.1:0-4882 GCA_964652655.1 uncultured Methylotenera sp. | reverse complement strand
ATACCGTTTTCACCAATTATTGCCACTTTTTCACCTGCTTCAAAGATCAGGTCAACATCATTGAATAGTGGACGATCAAAACCGTGGCTGAGTTTTTTCAGTTCTACCGCATTACGGTGCAATTTTTCGCGGTCATCGTATTCAAAACGAATAAACGGATATTGGCGTGAGGAAGGTTTAAATTCTTCAATCTTAATTTTATCAATTTGTTTAGCACGGCTAGTCGCTTGTTTTGCTTTAGAGGCGTTGGCTGAGAAGCGTCGAACAAACTCTTGTAAATCGGCAATTTGTTGTTTAGCTTTTGCATTATCTTTTGCTTGTTGCGCGCGAGCCGCAGTACTGGCTTCCATGTAGTCATCATAGTTACCTGGGTATACTGCAATTTTACCGTAGTCCATGTCACAGGTATGCGTACATACTTGATTTAAGAAGTGGCGGTCATGTGAAATAATAATCATTGTACAGTTGCGATTATTTAGCACATCTTCTAACCAGCGAATAGTGTTAATGTCCAAGTTGTTGGTTGGTTCATCTAGTAGCAGAATATCTGGATTTGCAAATAAAGCCTGTACTAGTAATACACGTAGTTTCCAACCTGGCGCTACAGCGCTCATTAGTCCATTATGTTGCTCAATAGGAATACCCACACCCAGTAATAGTTCGCCTGCACGCGCTTCTGCTGTGTAGCCATCATATTCTGCAAACACAGCTTCTAACTCCGCTGCACGCATGTAATCTTCTTCAGTGGCTTCTAGATTGGCATAAATTGCATTTTTTTCTAGATTAGCTTTCCACATTTGCTCGTGTCCCATCATGACTACATCAAGCACACGTTGGTCTTCGTAGGCGAACTGATCTTGGCGTAAGAATGCCATACGTTCATTGCTGTCTAGTGAAACGTTACCTGAGGTAGGCTCTAGCACCTTGGCTAGAATTTTCATGTAGGTTGATTTACCGCAACCGTTAGCACCAATCAAACCATAGCGATTACCATCGCCAAATTTAACTGAGATGTTTTCAAAAAGTGGCTTAGCGCCGAACTGCATCGTGATATTGTTAGAAATTAACAAAATGTAGACCTTAAAAATAAATTAATTACAGATGTAATGCTTTGTATCGTTGTATGTTGAATGCTAAGTGAATATTTGATTCAAATATTATTAAGCGATCAATATTTAAAACTGGTTATAAATAACGACCTCATCCATGGCTAGCTGACCTCCGCGTGGCATTGCTTGTTTAAGCGCTTTGCCGACAACAACAAACATCGTTGGGATGTGATCTTCTGGGAGTTTCAATAGTTTGGCCACCGCATCAAAATCAAACCCATCCATTGGACAAGTGTCGTAGCCCATTTCTTTCGCGGCAAGCATGATTGTAGTAGCTGCCATCCCGCATGAGCGCATTGCTTCGTCACGCTGTACTTGTGGATTGCCCTCGTAATATTGGCCAATCGCAGGGACTAAGAAATCCTGTACAGGCTTTGCGGCATTAGCCCAGTAGCGCTCAGGTTGTTTGGCCCATGCTTTTAAGTCTGCCGTTAATACGATGAGCAACGATGCTTCTTCAACTTGGGCTTGGTTCCAGCTAACGCTACGAATTTGTTGGCGTAAAGTTGGATCTGTCACTACCACGAATCTCCAGTTTTGGATATTAAATGCGGTAGGGGATAGCATAGCTAATGACATGAGTTTGGAAATCTCTTCCTCACTCATTTTATGTTGTGGATCGTATGCTTTAACTGAGCGACGCTCGATAATGGCTTGGCTTACATTCATGATTGATAGTGAATATCCAAAATTTCTAAATTAATATTACCTGCAGGACGCTGCCAAACGACATTGTCCCCAACTTTTTGACCTAACAAAGATTTCGCCAGTGGTGAAACCCAACTCACTTTGTTGTTACTTGCATCTGCTTCATCTTCACCTACGATATGAAACGTATGTTTGACACCAGTGTCATCTTCAACTTCGATGGTAGCGCCGAATAACACAGTTTCATGGCTCTGTTGAGCAGGATCTACCAATATTGCAGAATCTAGTCTGGCTCGTACATAGCGCAGATCACGTTCAATTTCAGCTATTTTGTCTTTAGCAAAGGTATTTTCTGCTGTTGGTTTTAGCTGATTAAGCTCTGCGGTGAGTGACTCCTCCAGTGTTTGTAACTCAAGTGCACCGGTGGGAGTCACATAATTAGGGTGCTCACTAATCGGGCGTTCAACAAGCTCTTTTCCATTGGCTTGTTCAAATCTTTCTTCGTTGACAAATGCACGGCTCATAATGACAGACCTCCTGCTATTCCCATTCGATGGTTGCTGGCGGTTTGCCAGACACATCATAAACCACACGGTTAATACCACGGACTTCATTGATAATGCGGTTTGAAACACGGCCTAGTAAAGCGTATGGTAGTTCTGCCCAATGTGCAGTCATAAAATCGCTAGTAATCACAGCGCGCAATGCCACCACATAATCATAAGTACGGCCATCGCCCATCACGCCTACTGATTTAACTGGTAAAAACACAGTGAAAGCTTGGCTAGTTAATTCATACCAAGTTTTACCTGTTGTTTCATCTTTCGTGTTTCTTAGTTCTTCAATAAAAATTGCATCGGCGCGGCGCAGTAAATCAGCATACTCTTGTTTGATTTCGCCTAAAATACGCACGCCCAAACCTGGGCCTGGGAATGGGTGGCGATACACCATGTCAGCTGGCAAGCCTAATGCTACGCCTAGTTCGCGAACTTCATCTTTAAATAAATCACGCAGTGGTTCTAATAACTTAAGACCCAATTGTTCAGGCAAGCCGCCTACATTGTGGTGACTTTTAATGGTGACGGCTTTTTTGGATTTGGCACCGCCAGATTCAATCACATCAGGGTAAATAGTACCTTGAGCTAAGAAAGTAGCTCCTTTATGACCGCCACTCCCAGCTTTAAGCTTCGCTGCTTCAGCTTTAAATACTTCTACAAACTCACGGCCAATGATTTTACGTTTAGCTTCTGGGTCACTCACGCCATTCAGATGTCCCATAAATTGATTCGTTGCGTCTACACGAATTACGTTCACATTTAAGCGACCTGCAAACATATCCATTACCAGATCGCCTTCATTCAGGCGTAGAAGACCATGGTCTACAAAAACACAGGTAAGTTGGTCACCAATCGCACGATGAATTAGCGCGGCAGCCACACTAGAGTCTACACCGCCAGATAAGCCTAAAATGACTTCTTCGTCGCCAACTTGTGCTTTGATTTTTGCAACCGCTTCTGCAATATAGTCACCCATAATCCAGTCTGGCTTAGCACCGCAAATTTCGAGTACAAAGCGGTTAAGCATCGCTTGACCTTGTTTTGTGTGAGTCACTTCCGGATGAAATTGCACCGCATAGAATTTGCGTGTTTCGTCAGCCATCGCAGCTATAGGCGTTGTATCATTGCTAGCAATAACTTTAAAACCAGAAGGTAGTTCTGTCACTTTGTCGCCATGACTCATCCATACGTCAATCAAACCGTGTCCTTCAGCGTTAGTGCTATCTTGAATATCACGGAACAGGGCAGAGTGGCCGCGAGCACGCACTTGAGCATAACCGAACTCACGTTTATGGCCAGCTTCTACTTTGCCACCTAGTTGCTGTGCCATGGTTTGCATGCCGTAACAAATACCTAATACTGGTACATTCAGTTCAAACACTGCTTGTGGAGCTTTGTCTGTTTCTTCTTCGTAAACACTGGCATGGCTGCCAGATAAAATAATACCGTCAGCGCCGAAGTTACGTACAAAGTCATCTGTCACATCACATGGGTGAATTTCGCAATATACGTGTGCTTCACGCACGCGTCTTGCGATTAGTTGTGTTACTTGTGAGCCGAAGTCTAGGATGAGAATTTTAGAATGAGTCATTATTGTTTAGTCACAAAATGCACAGAGAACACAACGTCAAGGCAGAGTGCCCTGATATTGTGTTCTCTGTTGTTAAAATTAATATTAAACTAAATTAGTCAACGCGGTAGTTAGGCGCTTCTTTGGTGATTTGTACATCATGCACGTGTGATTCACGCATGCCTGCACTAGTAATTTGCACAAATTCAGCACGTGAGCGCATTTCTTCAATTGTCGCGCAACCAGCGTAGCCCATAGAAGCACGCAAGCCACCCATCAGTTGATGAATCACTGCAAGTACACTACCTTTGTATGGCACGCGGCCTTCAATACCTTCTGGCACTAATTTGTCAGCATTACCATTGTTGTCTTGGAAGTAGCGGTCGCTAGAGCCTTTTTGCATCGCGCCGATAGAACCCATGCCACGGTAAGACTTGTATGAGCGACCTTGGAACAGCTCGATATCGCCAGGTGCTTCTTCTGTACCTGCAAACATACCGCCCAACATCACGCTGTAAGCACCAGCTGCAATTGCTTTTGCGATGTCGCCAGAATACCTGATACCACCATCTGCAATAAAAGGAACCCCTGTGCCACGTAAGGCCTCTTCAACATTGGCAATTGCACTAATTTGTGGAACGCCTACGCCCGCCACAATACGTGTGGTACAAATTGAACCTGGTCCGATACCTACTTTAACGCCGTCAGCGCCTGCATCCACTAATGCCAATGCAGCTGCTGCTGTTGCAATATTTCCGCCAATCACGTCAATTTGCGGAAAGTTTTTCTTAACCCAAGTCACACGGTCTAGTACACCTTGTGAGTGACCGTGCGCAGTATCTACTACAATCACGTCCACACCAGCTTCTGCTAACGCTGCAACACGTTCTTCTGTGCCATCGCCCACGCCAACAGCTGCACCAACACGTAATCTACCTTGAGCATCTTTGCAAGCTAATGGATGGTCTGTCGATTTTTGAATATCTTTGACGGTAATT
>CAZZDN010000122.1:0-4914 GCA_964652655.1 uncultured Methylotenera sp. | reverse complement strand
TGGATGGTGATGTATTTAACCGCAGACCCAAACTTAATTACTGGGATTGGACTGTCATCTTCACCAAAGCATTGCTCAAGCTATAAACATCAACTATTCAATTTCCATCACTTCAATATGACCCCAAAGCAATATTGCCAAGAAAAAGCTGCGAAAAGTGGCTCTAGTTTTTATTACAGCTTTATGTTCTTACCCAAGCAGAAGCGTGAGGCTATTACTGCTTTATATGCTTTCTGTCGCGAGGTGGATGATGTTGTAGATGAGTGCACTGAGTTGAAAGTAGCACAAGTAAAGCTTGCTTGGTGGAAAGACGAAATTCGTAATTTATACCAAAATAAAGCAATACATCCAGTCACAAAGGCATTAGAGCCTGTCATCAAGCAATATCATCTAGATGAAGAACATTTTCTTGAAATTATTGATGGCATGGAAATGGATCTAAACTTCAATCGCTATGAAGACTTTAAACAACTACAGCTCTATTGCTACCGAGTTGCTAGCGTAGTCGGCATACTCTCTGCTCAAATATTTGGCTTTAAGAATAGAAAAACACTGAAGTTTGCGCACGATTTGGGCATGGCGTTTCAGCTCACTAATATCATCAGAGATGTGGGGGAAGACGCGCGTCGCAACCGCATTTATATTCCGCTAGATGAACTGGCAAAATTTAATATCACGGAAGAAGATATTTTACGCAGCCGCGAGTCTGAAGCAGTGAAAAAACTACTAGAAAATCAAATTGAACGTGCCGAAACCTATTACGACAAAGCTCTTAACGAATTGCCTGCTGAAGATAAAAACAGTCAGCGCGTCGGTTTAATCATGACGGCCATTTATCGTACCCTACTGCGGGAAATCAAAGCAGATGGCGCAGAAAAAGTGATGAATGCTCGTATATCACTCGGCACTTTGCGCAAGCTTTGGATTGCCTTCAGTACATGGTTAAAACATTTTTAGCTTAATTATTTACTAACGATTATTGAGCATCAATTTGAATACAAATCAACATATTGCAATTATCGGCGGGGGCTGTGCAGGCCTAAGCGCAGCGGCAACCTTAACTGAATGTGGTTATGCGGTCACGCTTTTCGAAGCCAGCTCGCAACTGGGGGGGCGTGCACGCAGTGTAGTCGTTGAAAATAAGGATTTATTACAGCAGCTTGATAACGGACAGCATATACTTTTAGGTGCTTACAGTGCAACGCTATCGCTACTAGAAAAAGCAGGAGTAAAGGAGAATGATGCATTTCTTAGGCTACCTTTACAATTGAGTATGCAATCAGCTTTATCTAAGTCTGAATTTTCACTCAAATCTGCACACTACTTGCCTAGGCCAATCAACTTACTCGCTGGTTTTTTATTTTGCAAAGGACTGACAATCGTTGAGCGCCTAACAGCATTAAATTTCATGCGCCACCTGCAATCTTCTGCTTATGAAATTCAACAGGACTTATCGCTCGCGAGGTTTTTAAAACAACATAAACAAAGCAAAAAGTTAATTCAAATGCTGTGGGAGCCTCTGTGCCTAGCCGCATTGAACACTCCTATTAAAAAAGCGAGTAGCCGCATATTCCTCAATGTATTGCGAGATACATTTAATGGCAACAAAAAGAACAGTGATTTTTTGATCCCAAAGTTGGATTTATCAAAAATCATCTCACAACCTTTAGCCCATTACATACAAACAAATGGCGGTACAATTAAGTTAAATCATAGAATACGCTCTGTGAGAGAAGTTAATAATGGCTTTAACTTAGAAACCAATCAAGGTTTGCTGCATTTCAGCCATGTGATCGTTGCGACCTCCCCTGCTAGAACAGACAAGCTGCTCATGCAACTACCTAAACTGAAGTCTATTCAAGATAAAGCGCATCATTACCAATACCAACCTATTTACACAGTTTATTTGCAATATCCTGCAGAAATTAAACTACCTCGTGTGATGACTGGGTTAACAAATGCAACGAGTCAATGGGTGTTTGACCGAGGTGAGTTATGCGGACAAAAAGGTTTGCTGGCGGTGATTGTAAGTGCTGAGGGGCCGCATCAGAAGCTAACCCAAGATGCTTTGGCTTTAAATGTGGCCACTGAGCTAAAACAGCTATTCCCAAATCTGCCAAAACCGCTATGGCATAAAGTGATTGCAGAAAAGCGTGCTACTTTTGCATGCCTACCAGATTTACCAAGGCCTACTAATAGGACTGCACAACACAATCTTTATCTTGCTGGAGACTATACCTATGCCAGCTATCCAGCCACGATTGAGGGTGCGGTAAGAAGTGGTATTTATTGTGCAAATCTGATTGCAAACGAGTTTTAGAACTTCAGCAAGCTCTAAACTCTATAAGTTTGAAAAACATCCTGTTATGGAAAAGCTAGATATTTTGAAATAGGCCAGTAACTGGCAAAACTAAAAAAATTATTTGAAATGAAAAGTTTTCGCGAAACTGGTATTAGCGAAACAGTTAGATGAATTGCAGCTTAAAGTGTTGCTTGAGCACTAATTCTATAGCTAGTAATTTTTTACATAGTTGAGCGCTTGCTCTAAACGTTCAACTGCAATTACTTCAATACCATCAATGCGCTGCTTAGGCGCATTGGCTTTAGGCACGATTGCTTTGGTAAAACCGAGTTTTGCGGCTTCTTTTAAGCGTTCTTGCCCGCGCTGCACAGGCCTCACCTCTCCCGCCAAACCAACCTCACCAAATACAATAAGTTTGTTATCTAATGGTTTGTTTTTTAAAGAAGAAGTGATAGATAGTAGCACAGCTAAATCCACCGCGGGCTCTGAAATTTTAACGCCACCAACTGCATTAATAAACACATCTTGATCAAAACATGCCACACCAGCGTGACGGTGCAGTACGGCCAATAGCATCGCCAAACGGTTTTGCTCCAGGCCCACACACAGGCGTTTAGGGTTAGGCGCATGCGCCTCATCTACCAATGCTTGTATTTCAATTAGTAATGGACGCGTGCCTTCCATCGTCACTGTGATACAAGAACCCGCCACTTGCTCGCTATGATGCGATAAAAACAATGCGGAAGGATTGGTGACTTCGCGTAAACCTTTTTCGGTCATCGCGAATACACCAAGTTCGTTTACCGCACCAAATCTGTTCTTAAACGCACGAATCAGGCGAAAACTGGAGCTCTGGTCACCTTCAAAATACAAAACAGTATCCACAATATGTTCAAGCACTCTTGGGCCGGCTAACGCCCCTTCTTTTGTGACATGCCCAACTAAGATAACTGTGATACCAGCCTGCTTCGCCAAACGTGTTAGTTGAGCAGAACATTCACGCACCTGTGCTACAGAGCCAGGTGCAGACTGCAAAGCTTCGGAATATACAGTTTGTATAGAATCTATTACTGCAATATCAGGTTTATATTTTTGCAGTGTACTGATGATTTTTTCTAGGTTAATCTCTGCCAACAGTGATATCGGGCTAGCATCTAAACCAAGACGTTTAGCGCGCATTGCAATCTGCTGTGGAGACTCTTCTCCACTGACATAAATAGCCTTACGAGCACTGCCAATATGGCAAAGGGTTTGCAATAGCAGTGTAGATTTGCCGATACCTGGGTCGCCACCAATCAAGACTACCCCACCCGGCACCAGCCCACCACCTAGCACGCGATCAAACTCGCTGACACCCGTAGGTTGACGAGGGACTTCTGCAGCTTCCACCTCTGCCAGCTTTTGCAGACCTGCAGTTTCAGCTAAGGGTGCAAAGCGGCTACTACTCGCTGTTTCGGCAATGGTCTCTACCAAAGTGTTCCAGGCGTGGCAACTAGGGCACTGTCCTTGCCATTTTGGCTCATTGGCCCCACACTCGGTGCAGGTATAAACAGTTTTGGCTTTAGCCATCAGTCAACAACTTTCATCGGAACACGTGGGGCAACCGCACAAAGTAATTCATAACCTACAGTATCAGACGCTGCCGCTACTGCATCTACAGCCACTTGGTTACCCCAAAGCTCGACTGGAGAGCCAATGTTAGCATCTGGGATATTCGTTAAATCACAAAATAACATATCCATTGAAACTCGACCTAATGTACGGGTCACCTTACCTGCAACCGCAATTGGTGCACCACTATCTTGACCGCTCACTAAACCAGCATGCCGGGGGTAACCATCTGCGTAACCACATGCCACGATGCCAATGCGTGTAGGTTTGCTTGCTGTGAAGCGATGACCATAGCCCACTACTGCACCGGCTTGCACCTGTTGTACCGCAATGATTTCCGATGTGAGTTGCATCACTGGGATCAAATCATAAGTGGCGGCAGGTGTATCGCAGATAGGGCTAGCACCGTATAACATGATGCCAGGACGTACCCAATCTGCGTGTGCGTCAGGATAGCGCAAAATCGTGGCGGAGTTGGCTAACGAAGTCGGCAATGCTAGCCCTTGAGTCGTTTTTTTGAATAACTGGAGTGGTCGCTCAATTCCTGTTGTATCATCGGCTGTTGCAAAATGCGTCATCAGCGTAATGTCAGTAACGTTTTTGTTGACACGTAAACGCTCGTAAGCCTTAGAAAAAAACTCTGGCTGAAAGCCTAAGCGATTCATGCCGCTGTTCATTTTAAGATGAACATGCATAGGCTTAGTTAGTGTTACAGCCTCTAACATTTCCAACTGCGGCAGTGAATGCACCACGATATTCAAGCCTAAACTAGAGGCAACACTTAACTCTTGTGCGTCGAACACACCTTCTAATAATAAAATCGCCTGCTGGAAGCCTGCATCACGTAGCGCTATGGCTTCATTCATTCCAAGCACGGCAAAACCATCTGCAGCACTTAAGCCATGGGCAACATTGATTAAGCCATGACCATAGCCATTGGCTTTAACCACCGCCATCGTTTTAGCGTTTGGCGCTAATTTGCGCACCACAGTCAAATTATG
>CAZZDN010000121.1:0-4915 GCA_964652655.1 uncultured Methylotenera sp. | reverse complement strand
AACTACAGCCACCCAGCAATGCCTGAAGGCAGTGCTGAAGGTATCTTGAAAGGCATGTATAGCTTTAGCAAGTCTAAAGCTAAAGGCGAAAAAGTGCAGTTGATGGGTAGTGGCGTGATTCTGCGTGAAGTGATTGCGGCAGCTGAGTTGCTAGAAAAAGACTGGGGGATCTCTGCTGATGTATGGAGTGTGCCTAGCTTTACCGAGTTGCGCCGCGAAGGCTTAGAGTGCGATCGCTGGAATATGTTGAATCCAGAAAAACCACAAAAAGTCAGTTATGTTGCTGCTAGCCTGAAGGATGCGAAAGGTCCTGTGATTGCGTCTACCGACTACATGAAGAGCTTTGCTGAGCAAATTCAACGTTTTGTACCGAATAAGTTTGTTGCCTTGGGTACGGATGGTTTTGGTCGTTCTGATAGCCGTGAAGCATTACGCGATTTCTTTGAGGTAAACCGCTACTATGTAGTAGTTGCTGCGCTGAAAGCGTTAAGCGATGAAGGTAAATTGCCAGTGGCTAAGGTGGCTGAAGCCGTTAAAAAATACAGTTTGGATGCGAACAAGCCAAACCCAACGACAGTTTAAGGATACACATAGATGGCAGTTCAAGAGATTTTTGTCCCGGATATCGGTAATTTCGATAGTGTGGATGTGATTGAAGTATTAGTTAAGGCTGGGGATGTGATTGCCAAAGATGACTCCCTGATTACGGTAGAGTCAGATAAAGCCTCTATGGATATTCCTGCACCTTTTGCTGGTGTTGTGCAAGAAGTGAAAATCAAAGTTGGCGATAAGGCAGCGCAAGGTACATTACTCATCACTTTAGACGTGAGTGATGCTGCCCCAGCGGCAGAAGTTAAACCTGCTACTGCGCCACAGCCGGTAGTGGTGGAAGCACCCAAAGCGGTGATTCCTGAGCCAACTAGGCCAGCGCCAGAGCCGCCAAAAACAGTACAGCCAGCGCAACAACCAGTCCCTGTGGCTGAAAGCATCGTGGTTGTATCTGGTAAGCTTTCACATGCAAGCCCATCTATCCGTAAGTTTGCTCGTGAATTAGGTGTTAACTTAGCATTGGTCACAGGGTCAGGACCTAAGAATCGTATTTTACAAAGTGATGTACAAGCGTATGTGAAAGGCGAGTTAGCAAAACCACGTACAGAAAACATGGCCGCTGGCGCTAATGGTTTGGCTACGTTGCCGATGCCTGTGATTGATTTTAGCAAATTTGGTGCAATTGAGACTAAGCCTTTATCACGTATTAAAAAACTATCTGGTGCTAACCTGCACCGTAACTGGGTCACCGCGCCTCATGTAACGCAGTTTGATGAAGCTGATATTACTGACTTGGAAGATTTCCGTAAATCGATGCAAGCAGAAGCTGAAAAACGTGGTGTGAAGTTGACGATGCTGGCGTTTCTAATAAAAGCTTCAGTGAATGCTTTAAAGGCTTATCCTAATTTTAATGCTTCATTGTCTGCAGATGGTGATGCACTAATTCTGAAAAACTACTACAACATCGGTTTTGCGTGCGATACACCAGATGGCTTAGTGGTACCAGTGGTGCGTGATGTGCATCAAAAAGACGTGCTGGATATTGCACGTGATTTGATGGAGTTGTCTGCTAAAGCGCGTGAGCGCAAGTTGAAAGTCGAGGAAATGCAGGGCGGTTGCTTCACTATCTCTAGCCTAGGCGGTATTGGCGGCACGATGTTTACGCCTATTATCAATTGCCCAGAAGTGGCGATTTTAGGTGTGTCACGCTCATCTATGCAGCCTGTTTATAATAAAGACACTAATGGCTTTGAGCCGCGCTTGATACTGCCGATGTCATTATCATACGACCATCGTGTGATTGATGGGGCTGACGGTGCTCGCTTTACTAGTCATATGCGCATGATGTTAAGTGATGTTCGTCGATTATTGCTTTAACGCTTAACTCCGGTTAAATACAAAGGGTTGGTTTCGCTAAGAAACCAACCCTTTTTTATTACAAGATTTTAGGTAAATTTTTAATTTCCTGAGACTAATAAAATAAATTCAATGCTAGACTAATAAGGTGTTCTCAAATAATTAAACCTAGTTAATCATTGAATTTAGTTGCTTTTATGTAAGTTTGTTTCTGATTTTAAAAGTAGTCCAACTAAGTCAATAAGTAGGAGCGTGATATGGATTGGCTTAATCAAGCGATTAGTGGGCAGTCATTGATTCCGCATGGGGTTTGTTTAACTTGGAATTCAAGTTTACTTTGGACGCTTGTTGTTTCTGACGCGGTCATTGCCCTTTCTTATTTTTCAATTCCTTTTGCATTATGGTATTACGCTAAAAAGCGACCTGACATCCCATACAGATGGTTAATGGTCACGTTTGGGTTTTTCATTGTTGCCTGTGGTATTACCCATGTGTTTGATATTGTTAACATATGGCAGCCATCTTACTGGGCAAGTGCTTACGCTAAACTTTTTACAGCCACCATCTCATTTGCAACAGCAATAGCCGTTTGGAGAATTATCCCAGTCGCCTTGACTGCGCCGTCTGCACAGCAGTTGCAAGTATTGAATAGAGCGCTGGCTAATTCTCATGCTGAGTTAGAGGAGCGGGTTCAATTACGTACGGCTGAGTTGACCTCTGCTTTAAATGAAAGTCATCGTTTAGCTGAGGCTTTAGATCATATTCCTGCTTTTGTTTATATTAAAGATATTGATGGTCGCTATGTATATGCAAATCGCATGACGCTAGATTTCTTTAAATGTGATTTAAATAGCTTACCCTCAGTTGACGAGCGAATGTTTTTTTCCCCTAAAGCACTCGATAGAATTAAGGCGTTGGATAAACGTTTGCTTGAGGGGCAAGAAGATGTGTGTGAAGAAATCGAAGCAGTTTCACCGGATGGTAAAAAGCACATTTTTTGGCAAATCAAAACACCAATATATGAAGGTGACCCTCCCAGTGTTTGGGGGCTTTGCGGGATATCGACTGATATTACAGATATTAAAAACGCCGAGTCATCTTTGCGTATCGCTGCAACCGCTTTTGAGTCCTCAGATGGAATCATGATTACCGACGCTGAAAGATTGATCTTACAAGTGAACTCTGCATTTACTAAAATTACTGGGTACCAGCACGATGACGTAGTAGGTAAAGATCCGAAAATATTAAGCTCTGGCCGACATGACCATCTTTTTTATAGAGAGCTTTGGGACAAAATTAATACCGAAGGTACGTGGTGTGGAGAGATTTGGAATAGACGGAAAACTGGGGAAGTCTATCCTGAACGCATGACTATTTCTGCCGTTAAAGATAAAGAGGGGGTAGTCACTAATTATGTCTCTGTTTTTACCGATATTAGCGAAAGCAAGGCATCTTCTGAGCAAATAGAACATCTTGCGTTTTATGATCCTTTGACTAACTTGCCCAATCGATTGCTACTACTAGATAGAATGCGGCAAGCATTTTCTGTGAGTAGCCGTACTGGTAAAAAAGGAGCTTTGTTATTTATTGATTTAGACCATTTTAAAGTACTAAACGATACATTAGGGCATAGCACAGGAGATTTATTGCTTCAGTTACAAGCGCAGAGGTTAAGCAATTGTGTGAGAGCTGGTGACACGGTGGCACGTTTTGGCGGTGATGAATTTGTAGTTGTGTTAGAGGCGTTGGACGAAAATGCAACAGAGGCAGCGTTAATTGCTGAAAACATAGCCAATAAAATCTTAACAGCATTACATGAGCCATGTGAATTTGGCACACATCAGTATCAAAGTACATCTAGCATTGGTATTTCCTTATTTAATGGTGAGGATTTAGAACTCGAAGAGTTGCTAAAACAGGCTGATATTTCTATGTACCAAGCGAAGAAGGCTGGGAGAAACACTTTACGTTTCTTTGATCCGACGATGCAAGAGAAATTAAGTATTCGTGCAGGGCTAGAGAGTGAGCTAAGGTATGCCATTGATAAGAGTCAGCTTGAACTCTACTATCAGGTACAAGTAGATGACAACGCAAGGCTCGTAGGCGTGGAAGCTTTAATTAGATGGATGCACCCTGAAAGAGGCATTGTTTCTCCTGGTGATTTTATTCCAATCGCTGAGGAAAGTGCATTAATCATGGATATTGGGCACTGGGTAATCAATACAGCATGTAAGCAATTGGCTAGGTGGTCGGTATCTGAAGAAACGAATCATTTGATTATTGCTATCAACGTCAGTGCGCATCAATTTAGAGCACTAGATTTTGTCGATTCTGTTCGTTCTGCGTTAACTATCAACAAAATTGATGGCTCTCGCTTGAAGTTAGAGTTAACAGAGAGTGTGATCTTAGAGGATGTGGATGAGGTGATTGCGAAAATGCACGCACTCAAGTCGCTGGGTGTGAAGTTGTCGCTCGATGACTTTGGTACTGGTTATTCATCGCTGTCTTATCTGAAAAAATTACCGCTTGATCAAGTGAAAATTGATCAGAGTTTCGTGCGAGATTTAGCCTATGATCCTAACGATGCGATCATGGTGAAAACGATTATCGATTTGGCAAATAACTTCCGCATTAATGTGATCGCTGAGGGGGTAGAAACGGAGCTTGAGTTGGATATGCTAAAAGACTATGGCTGTCGTCTATACCAAGGTTATTTATTCGGTAAACCTGTGCCAATCGAGCAGTTACAGTTTCCGATGACTTATCGTTAGAAACATAGTCTTTTGGGCCAGGCGCAGTTACTACACATTTATCCATGTCTGTAGAGTTACGCATTCGCCAACTACGCATAGCACATGGGTTAGTGTTTTCTTTCGCAATCAGTCTTTGCGTTTCTATTTTGCTTGGTTACAGCATGGTTATTGCACGCTAGTAGGCGATAAAATGAGAGGTTTAATGTTAAAATTGCAACAAATAACCAAAGTTTACAAAGGGTGTGCATGAGTAATTT
>CAZZDN010000120.1:0-4922 GCA_964652655.1 uncultured Methylotenera sp. | reverse complement strand
TCAAATGCGGTGTTAAATTATTATCCACGCACCACTCATGTAGCGCACGTAACAGATAAGGTTTAGTTGGAATTAATTCAGACATATTGAACGAACCTACTTAAGCGTTAAAGATAGTTTCAGTTACTGATAATAGACAGCCACAAATCAAAAAAATAGTGGCGTTAAACTAAACCATGTTAATTAAACGCCACTACATATTTTATTTCTAATTAGTTTTATTACTTTTTATTTAATATCACTATTATTTAGTAAGGATTATCACTTACGCATCGCTTTTTCTGAAGGCGTCATTGCGTCCGCATATAACGGCCTTGAGAATAAACGCTCTGCATATTTCAAGATTGGAGCAGCCTGATTAGGCAACTCAATGCCATAATGACCTAAACGCCAAAGTAGAGGCGTTACTGCTACATCCAACATTGAGTAATCATCACCTAACAAATAATTTTGTTTTGCAAAGATTGGTACGAGTTGCGTCAAATTATCGCGAATAGTGGCACGTGCCTTATCCGCTTTTTCTTGATCATCAGATTCAATATCAACAATATGACTAAACAAGTCTTTCTCAAAACTATACAAGAACAATCTTGCACGTGCACGCATCACAGGATCTGGCGGCATCAACTGTGGGTGTGGGAAACGTTCATCAATATATTCATTGATAATATTTGCTTCTGACAACACCAGATCACGCTCAACCAACACAGGCACATGATTGTATGGATTGATAACTGCCAAGTCTTCAGGCTTGTTTGCCAAATCAACATCAATTACCTGAAAATCCATGCCTTTTTCAAACAAAACAATACGGCAACGGTGGCTATAGGGATCAGTCGTCCCCGAATATAAAGTCATCATAATTTAGTGTATTTCCTTCCAGTAAGCTTTTTTAAGTTTGTAAGTCAACACCAACAATCCACTTAAAAACAGTAAGACTAACCAACCCAACTGATTTCTTTGTTGCTTAGCCGGTTCAGCCATGTATGCCATAAAATTGGTTAAATCACCTACCAAAGCATCGTACTCCTCTACAGATAGTTTGCCAGGTTTAACAAGTTTCAGTGCGTGCGTTTCGTGATTCAACTCTTGCTCACCCTGCAACTCATACAACACATGTGGCATTCCAACTTTATCAAACACTGTGTTGTTCCAACCCGTTGCTCTAGTGCTGTCTCGGTAAAAGCCACGCATGTAGGTGTAAACCCAGTCTGCACCGCGGGCACGAACCTCTACAGACAAATCTGGTGGCGCAGCACCAAACCACTTCATTGCATCTTTTTTATTGATTGCAACTTTCATTTGATCGCCAATTTTTTCACCAGCTAACAGCAAGTTTTCTTTAATTTGCTTTTCAGTCAAACCAATTTCTAACAATCTGTTGTAGCGCATGTAATTTGCACTATGACAATTGAGACAGTAATTAACGAAGGTACGAGCACCGCGCTGTAACGATTCATGATCAGTTACATCTATCGGGGCTTTATCCAAACTCACACTTTCACTTGCGCTAGCCGATATTGGCAAAGCAAGGAAAGGTGTCAACAGCATAGCTAACAATAGTTTTTTCATAGTGATTATCCTGTTACCCTTTCTGGCACTGGTTTAGTTTTATCTTTTTTCGTATACCAAGGCATTAATGCAAAGAACAAGAAATAAACCACTGTAAATACACGTGCAACGACAGTAGCGCGATCAGCACCACCCATCCAGGCACCGAATTGACCCCAGACGTTTGATGGCACAGTACCGAGATAACCCAACACCAAGAAGCTGATCACAAAAGCCACCAACCATTTTTTATATAGTGCACCGCGATAGCGGATAGACTTCACAGGGCTCTTATCTAGCCAAGGCAAGAATGCAAAAGCCACTACGGATAAGCCCATCGCAGCAACGCCAGGGAATTGTGAATTCAAGATTGGAGGAATAGCACGCAAGATTGAATAGTAAGGGGTAAAGTACCAAACAGGCGCAATATGTGCCGGCGTTTTGAGCGGATCAGCTGGCACAAAATTATTCGCTTCCAAGAAGTAGCCACCCATCTCCGGCGCAAAGAAAATAATCGCTGAGAATACGATCAAGAACACAGAAACACCCACTAAATCTTTCACCGTATAGTAAGGATGAAATGGAATACCATCTAAAGGAATACCTGTTTTCTTGTCTTTCAGCTTTTTAATTTCAACACCATCAGGGTTGTTTGAGCCAACTTCATGAAGTGCAATCAAATGCGCCACCACCAAGCCAACCAACACAAAAGGCAAGGCAATCACATGGAACGCAAAAAAGCGATTCAACGTTGCATCAGAAACCAAGTAGTCGCCACGCAACCACTCTGAAACGTCTGGACCAATAAACGGAATTGCAGAGAACAAGTTAACAATCACCTGCGCACCCCAGTAAGACATTTGACCCCATGGCAATAGGTAACCGAAGAACGCCTCCCCCATCAACACCAAGAAAATTGCCACACCGAACAACCAGATCAGCTCGCGTGGGTTTCTGTATGAACCGTATATGATGCCACGGAACATGTGCAAATAAACTACAACAAAGAACATAGACGCGCCTGTGGAGTGCATATAGCGAATTAGCCAACCCCATGGCACATCACGCATAATGTATTCCACTGACCCGAATGCCAAATCTGCATCTGGCTTGTAATGCATAGTCAAGAAAATACCAGTCAGGATTTGCAGCACAAGGACCAGCAACGCCAAAGATCCAAAGAAGTACCAAAAATTAAAGTTTTTGGGCGCGTAATACTCGGTCAAATGGGCTTTGATGTTACTCGTTAACGGGAAACGCGCATCCACCCAATTCAAACCGTCATTCAATGCGCTCGATAGCGCGGATTTATTTTTATCAGTCATGATTATGCTTTCTCTTCAGTATCAACACCAATCAGAAGTAGATTCTCACTCAAGTATTTGTGTGGCGGCACTACCAAGTTAATCGGTGCAGGAGAGCCCTTAAACACACGACCTGCCAAATCAAACTTAGAACCATGACACGGACAGAAGAAACCACCTGTCCAGCCATCCCCCATGTCACCACCGCGCTGTAACTTCTCGCTTGGCGAACAACCTAAGTGCGTACAAATACCAACAATCACTGCAAGGTTCGGCTTCAATGAACGCCCCTCGTTTTTGCAGTAATCAGGTTGCTGCGAAGTGACCTCAGATGCCGGATCAGATAACTGATCGTCATGCTTAGCCAACTCTGCGGTCATTTCATCAGTACGATTAATAATCCACACAGGCTTACCGCGCCACTCCGCAGTAATCATCGCACCAGGCTCAATCTTACTGATATCAACTTCCACTGGCGCGCCTGCGGCTTTTGCACGCTCACTTGGCGTCATGCTTTTTACAAAGGGCACAGCTACAGCAGCACAGCCCAAGGCTCCGACCGCAGAGGTAGCGATTAAAAAATTACGCTTTTCTAAATCTACTTGAGAACACTCACTCTTTTGCGAGTCAGCCTGCTGATTGTCATTTTGATTGTCTGACATGTTTTCCTCTTGCTCGAAAGGATTGACTAGATATAGGCGCGGCACCCACAGGTAACAACGCCAACTTTTACTAAAACACTTAATATTAACAATAGCCAAAAATCTAAAATACTTTAGAAAACAGCTAATTACCAAATAATAGCCAATGCAATTTTGTGTAGACAAGGCTTTATGTTTAGGCGTCAGATTATATTATTTTTTGACCAAAAATTAAAGCTTTATTTAATAAGTGACTGAAATAAAACGATTAAACTGGATTGTGAATATCAATAAATTCATGTGCCAAATTAAATTTTTCTGCCAAATGAGATCCTAACGCCTGGATACCATATCGTTCTGTCGCATGATGTCCAGCACAAATATAAGCAACGCCGGACTCTAGGGATTGATGCGTGGTTTGCTCAGAAATTTCACCACTAATATATAGATCCACCCCCAGTGCAATAGCCTGCTCTATATAACCCTGGGCTGCACCAGTGCACCAAGCAACCTTCTTGACCATGCGCTCAAGTTCACCTATCGCTATAACCTGACGATCTAACCGAAGCTCTAACAAAGAAACAACCTGAGACAAAGACATCTCTGTTTCAAGCTCAGCATAGGCAATCAGATTCTCGCTACCAATGTAGTTTTGCGCTTTAAAGCCCAACAAGTTTCCCAATTGCACATTATTACCAAGCACCTCGTGCGCATCCAATGGCAAATGATATGCCATCAAATTAATTCCATGCGTCAATAGGAACTTGATGCGCCGCTGCTTAATCCCTACTATTTCAGGCGTCTCATTACGCCAAAAGTAGCCGTGATGCACTAAAACCAAATCTGCACCCACCTTATGAGCGGCCTCTAGCAGCGCCATACTCGCAGTTACCCCAGTGACTATTTTATTAATCTCATCTCGCCCCTCCACTTGCAGACCATTAGGACAGTAATCTTTGAAACGCGTTACTTGCATGAGTTGTTGGGTATAATGCGTTAACTCATTGATTTTTACCATAAGCTAAAACCCTTAATAATGTTAGGCTATTGATTTTTATAGAACCGTCTCCATCTCTGCAAATAGGATAAGACTTAAGTTCTAATAGTAAGGTAGTGAATTCAATTGCATCAATTACTATACGCATTAATCACTCTATTAAGAATTAATTAATTGAATTAAATAATTAAAAAATGAACAACTCTCTATACAAAAGATTATGGCTAATTTTTGCACAAGCAGCGACATTGTGCATGGCTTTAATTTTTGTTTTACGCGTCTTTTACCCTAATCTGCTTAACTTCAGAGAACCTGTTGTTGTTAAACAAGCAGATCCAGCATCAACCTCTAAACCTATACAGTCTTATAGCAACGCAGCAAAAAAAGCGATGCCAGCCGTGGTGAATATATTTACTAGCAAAAAGCAGC
>CAZZDN010000119.1:0-5228 GCA_964652655.1 uncultured Methylotenera sp. | reverse complement strand
GATCTCATTAAAGTAGCCAGTTTACTCACCAAACAAACAACAGGAGGTGAAACGGGTTACATTTAATGTGCAAGACGGCGTGGTGCATGGTGTAGATCTCATTAAAGTAGCCAGTTTACTCACCAAACAAACAACAGGAGGTGAAACGGCATTTGATGATTTTTCTGGCGTGGCTAATATGAAGGGAAGGGCCTATCACTTAAAAGACCTTAAGCTTAGTTCAGGCTTGTTGACTGGTAGTGGTCAGGTTGAAATTACAGCTAATAAGCAACTTGACGGTAGTGGTGAGGTGGCAATCAAACATAGTGTCAGTCTTGTTGCAGTTCCGCTTGATATTTCTGGTACGCTGGACACGCCTATTATTTTGCCATCTAAAGCTGCAGTTGCCGGTGCCGTTGCAGGTACGGCTATTCTAGGACCTGGTATTGGCACAAGTGTAGGAATTAGAGCAGCAGGCTCTGTAGATAAGCTTAAAGGCTTATTTAAAAATGACTAGAACAATGACTAGTCATATTAAATAAGCCTTTAGTTTGAGTATGTCAGTCTAATTAGCTGGCAACTAAAAAAGTTATGTTGCCATTTAATCACGCTGAATTGACTTTATTGTAGTGCTTTTTCAATGCGGTCTAATGCATTGCGTAGGTTTTCCATTGATGTTGCAAATGAGATTCTGAAATAACCTTCTGCACCAAACGCTGATCCTGGTACAACAGCAACATTAAACTCTTCCAGTAAATATTCAGCTAAAGCCATGTCTGTAGCCGCTTTAATTTTTCCAGCTTGGAATAAATTGTCAATTGCACCACGTGCATCTGGAAATGCATAGAACGCACCACCGGCCATGAGGCAACTTAAGCCTGGCATGCTGTTAAAGCGGTTTACAACATAAGTGTGACGCTCTTTGAATGCCGTGACCATAGGCACGATGCACTCTTGCGAGCCTTCAAGTGCGGCTTGTGCAGCTACTTGAGAAATTGATGTTGGGTTGCTAGTTGATTGAGATTGTAAGATTTCCATCGCTTTAATGATGTAGGCTGGTCCAGCTGCATAACCAATACGCCAGCCAGTCATTGAATAAGCCTTTGATACACCATTAAGTACAATACAACGATCTTTTAATGCAGGAGTGGCATTCAAGATGTTGTAGAACTTATTGCCAGTAAGGTTAACATGCTCATACATATCATCTGTAGCGATCAGTACATGTGGATGTTTAAGCAATACTTCACCTAATGCTTGCAACTCAGCTAGTGTGTAAACTGCACCAGTTGGATTTGACGGTGAATTAATCATGAATAGCTTGGTTCTAGGGGTAATAGCAGCCTCTAATTGTGCTGCAGTCAGTTTGAAACCTTGCTCAATGCCGCATTCAATAATTACTGGTGTTGCCTCTGCAACCAATGCAATATCTGCATAAGATACCCAGTATGGCGCAGGAACAATCACTTCGTCCCCTTTGTTCAGTACAGCCAAGCACAGGTTGAAAATAGTTTGTTTGCCACCTACGCCGACAATTACCTCATTCAAAGCATAGTCAAAACCGTTTTCGTTTTTGAATTTTGCAACGATGGCTTTTTTCAAGCCAGGAATGCCTGCAACTGGGGTGTATTTTGTAAAGCCAGCGTCAATTGCCGCTTTTGCTGCATCTTTAATATGCTGTGGCGTATCAAAGTCAGGCTCACCAGCAGCTAAACCGATAATATCTCGGCCCTCGGCTTTGTATTTACCTGCTTTAGCAGTAATCGCTAGCGTAGGTGACTCTTTGATAGATAAAACACGTTGAGATAATACGGAGTGTGACAAGGTCTGTTCCTTAAGACAAATTTGTATGTAACCGGTTGAATTGCCGCCATTTTACGCACAAATAAGTCGATTAGGAATAGTGCTGAGTCTAAAAAGTACAAGAAGACGGCATCTAAATGGATGCCGTCTTAAATTGATTAGCGATTGACGATGTTTTGCTACATTAACATTCACTACCGCAAACTAATATTTCGTTGAATTCTTTAGCTAGATTTTCATCAATTTTAGCAATAATAGCGTTTATTTTATTGACGCTATCACTATCTCCAGCTGACTGCGCGATGATACCAAGCCTAAATAATGCGTTTGTGTTGTTCGCATCCAATGTTATCGATTGTTGGTATGATTGTTTTGCCTCATCAACTTTGCTCAATTTTTCTTGTGCGAGACCAAGTTCATACCATGCTTCTGTATCATTGGGGTGCGTTTCAGTCCATTTAGCCGCAACTTGCATTAGTTTAGGCCAGTCTTGGTTGATTTCGGGAATGGCCATCTGCATAAAAAATGGCTTATATTCATCATCTTCCTCCCAAAATGTTTTACCAACAATCGGGAATGTCGTTTCAACTGGTAGCTTTTGTAAGTCAGCGAGCCATTCAATAGGAAGTGAGTAGAAGTAAGCAGGTCGACCGGGTGTTTTAAAGGTGTTGATCCCCAGAAGGTTGCCTTCTAAATCAAATATACCGCTACCACTAGCACCCATTAAAAATTTGGCACTGCTTCTTATCACTTTGCCACCATCAAAATCATAAGTCGTTTTAATCACGCCAGATGAGGTGATTGGCGCTAGTACGCCGTTAGAATGGCCGATAGATAGCACTTCTTGGCCTCTTTTAATATTTGCATTGCTACCAATTGGTGCAGGGTCAAAAGGAATAGTCGCTGAAACTAAGCATAAGTCATGCTTGCGATCAGCTTGAACTGAATTGATTTCGTAGGAGTCTTCGCCACGCGTTACCCATGGTGCTTTTGTGGTACGAAAAATATGGCAATTTGTAATCACTTTATTTGGAGCCACAACCACACCAGATCCATAAGCTAAACCACCGCTGTTGTTATAACCTCTAATCATGACGACTGATTGTAATGATTTTAATACCTTAGCTTGATCTAAAGCTGATGCTGATTGAACAAAGCTCATTAATGCTGCTAGCAGAATTAATTTACGCATGCGTAACTCCAAAGTTAATTGTTGTCTGTTTTACAAAGAAGGCTATTGAATTACCTATAAATTGCGGAGGTGCTTATTAATTACATTGATGATTAAGCAGTCTCTGTAGAGACTATGTAGCGTTCGTAAAGTTCGAATCATTTTCAACCATTCAAAACTATCTAGGTTGCGTATTAAGAGGAAGTGAATGTCTAAATCTCTGTTAAAATTTAAGTGTTTATATTCTTACAAAAGCGCAACGTGTTCGTAACATTTCCAAACAGTAAATATCAGTTGCACCAGCCGTTTCCACCTGCTGGTGATCAACCGCAAGCAATTGAAAAGTTGACCCAAGGCATAGGGGATGGACTGAAATTTCAAACCTTGCTTGGGGTAACCGGGTCAGGCAAGACGTTTACCATGGCCAATGTGATAGCACGCACAGGCAGACCCGCTATTGTGATGGCGCCCAATAAAACTTTAGCTGCGCAACTCTACAGTGAGTTTCGCGAGTTTTTCCCCAACAACTCAGTTGAGTATTTCGTGAGTTATTACGATTACTACCAGCCAGAGGCTTACGTTCCATCACGAGATTTGTTTATTGAGAAAGACTCCAGCATCAATGATCATATTGAGCAGATGCGATTGTCGGCCACCAAAGCGATGCTAGAACGTGAAGATTGCGTTGTGGTAGCAACGGTATCTGCTATATATGGCATTGGGGATCCGAGTGAATATCATGGCATGGTGTTGCATATTCATCTAGGAAAGAAGATGGGGCAACGCGACATCGTGGATCATCTGATACGTATGCAATACGATCGTAATGACTTCGATTTCGATCGTGGTACGTTCAGAGTGCGCGGTGACGTGATAGATGTATTTCCATCAGAAAATAGCGAAACTGCAGTACGTATTAGCCTATTTGATGACGAGATAGACGGCATACAGTTATTTGACCCACTGACAGGTCAAATTTTCAACAAAATTCATAATTTCAGGATTTTCCCTTCTAGTCATTATGTGACGGCAAGGGAAGCGACGATACGCGCGATGGAAACCATCAAAGAAGAACTACGCGAGCGTGTCAATTTTTATATCAAGGAAAATAAGCTGGTAGAAGCGCAGCGTATTGAGCAGCGTACTCGGTTTGACCTAGAAATGCTGAATGAAATTGGTTTCTGTAAGGGGATTGAAAATTACAGTCGCCACCTCACGGGGGCAAAACCGGGTGACCCACCACCAACCTTGATGGATTATTTGCCAGATAACGCATTGCTAATTATTGACGAAAGTCACGTTACAGTGCCACAAATCGGCGCAATGTATAAAGGCGACCGCGCGCGCAAAGAGAATTTGGTCGACTACGGGTTTAGATTGCCCTCTGCCATGGATAATCGTCCACTTAAGTTTGATGAGTTCGAGCGCGTCATGCGCCAGTGCGTGTTTGTTTCTGCTACACCTGCAGATTACGAAAAAGAGCATCAGCAACAAGTTGTAGAGATGATTGCACGGCCAACTGGTTTGATGGATCCAGAAATCATTGTGAAGCCAGCGGATACGCAAGTTGATGACCTGTTGAGTGAAATTAAAAAGCGTGTTGAGATTGGTGAGCGCGTATTGGCAACGACGCTTACTAAGCGCATGTCAGAGGATTTGACTGACTACCTCAGTGAGCATGGCGTGAAAACACGCTATTTACATAGCGATATTGACACCGTAGAGCGTGTAGAAATTATTCGCGACTTACGTCTAGGTGAGTTTGATGTATTAGTCGGAATTAACTTATTACGTGAAGGTCTGGATATTCCTGAAGTATCTTTGGTTGCGGTGCTAGATGCAGATAAAGAAGGCTTTTTACGTTCAGAACGTAGTTTGATTCAAACAGCAGGGCGTGCAGCACGTAATTTGAATGGCAAGGTGATTTTTTACGCCAATAGAATTACCCGCAGTATGCAATTAGCGATGGATGAAACCGAGCGCAGGCGCGGTGTGCAAAAAGCGTTCAATGAAGCGCATGGCATCACGCCTAGAGGTGTAAGTAAACGTATCAAAGATATTATTGATGGCGTTTATGATAAAGATGAGGCGCAGCGTGAACGTAAGGCGATGCAGGATCAGGCCAGTTACGAAGCGCTGAGTGAGAAGCAAATCACCAAGGAAATGAAACGCCTGGAAAAAGCTATGCATGATGCTGCTAAAAACCTTGAGTTTGAAAAAGCCGCAGATTTTAGGGATCAGTTGAAAAAACTCAGAGTTAAATTCTATGGTGCGG
>CAZZDN010000118.1:0-5270 GCA_964652655.1 uncultured Methylotenera sp. | reverse complement strand
TAGGGACATCTTTACCGGTTGGCACTTGGTTTAATGACATGGTCTATTCCTAAATATAAATACTACTAATGAATTTTTGTAGGCGCAATTATAGCAAGCCCACAATAAACGCATAGAAAAAAGTCGTAACAAAGTGTGTTGCTAATTAATGCTTTGAGGTATTTGTGGATTGCTGCACTTGTTCACGGCAACTTTGCAGCAAGCTAGGGGGAATTAACAACAGGGCAAAGTAGAGTAAGACTGGAATAATCACTAAATCGTCAAGTTGCCCCAGTATAGGGATAAAATCAGGAATTAAATCAAAGGGTAGTAATAAATAGCCCACAGCCAGCCATAACAGGGCTTTAGCCAACAATGGGGTCTGGGGGTGTTTTATTACTAACTGATAAACAGCCAACTCTTGTTTGAGCTGCTTAGCCAATGATTTAAGTTTTTTAAACACACGCATTCAATCTTAAAGTGGCTAGATTAATTCTTGATTGCTAGGGTTGCGTTTTATTTAATGCTCAATGGCTGCCCAGTTAAGCGCTCAAACGCCTCCATGTATTTTTCGCTGGTCTTGCTGGCAACATCTGCCGGCAATGCTGGCGCGGGCGGTGTTTTATCCCAGCCACTAGCTTCTAACCAGTCACGCACATATTGTTTATCGTAGCTTGGTGGGTTTTTACCTACAGCATAACTTTCTGCAGGCCAAAAACGTGAAGAGTCTGGTGTCAGCACTTCATCCATTACATGCAATACACCGTTTTCATCTAAACCAAATTCAAACTTGGTATCTGCAATAATGATGCCGCGTGTTAGTGCATATTCAGCGGCTCGTGTGTACAAGGCAATGGCCGCTTTAGCTACTTGCGCCGCCATATCCTCACCGATCAAAGCTGCACATTGTGCCAAGCTAATATTTTCATCATGCTCACCCACCGCTGCTTTGCTAGATGGCGTAAATAATGGCTCAGGTAATTTAGAGGCTTCTTGCAAACCTGATGGCAGTGGAATATCGCAAACAGTGCCTTTAGCTTTATATTCTTTCCAGCCGCTACCAACTAAATAGCCTCGTACGATTGCCTCTATTGGTAATGCCTTCAGTTTTTTAACCACCACAGAACGGTTAGCTAACTGTGCTTTTTCTGCTGCATCAGTCACAACACTGGTTGGCTCAATACCGGTTAAGTGGTTTGGAACCACATCTTTTAATTGCTCAAACCAGAAATTAGCCATTTGCGTTAGCATTGCACCTTTATTAGCAATCCCTGTAGGCAGAATCACATCAAACGCTGACAACCTATCGGTACTCACCAGCAACATCGTGTTGGCGTCAATATCATAAATATCCCGCACCTTACCTTGATGGATACGTTTTAAACTGTGAATGCTGGTTTCTAATAGTGGATTATTCATGAGTGATGGTGACTCTAATTAATGGGGCAATTTAACTTAATCCCATATTATAAACGCAGTTTAATTCTGATGAATTTAAAATGCGAAACAGAGCACAAAAATATTAGCGATAGCGTTGTCTAGACAACAAGAGCGAATTCATACCCTACAGCCCTTTATTGATTTCACGTAAAACCGTCTTTAACCTTTACGATTCTCGCCAATCTTAATAATTTTCAGCGTATTGGTCCCGCCTGGTTGACCAATCGGCTCACCGAAGGTCAATAGCACAAGGTCACCTGGGTTGACTACACGTTGCCTGAGCAAGACCTGTTCCATTTCCATAATAATTTCATCGCGGTTCTTGCCCGCTTGCTCAATAGGATACGGATAAACGCCACGATGCAAAGTCAATTTTCTTCGGGCGTACTTGTCTGGCGACAAGGCATAAATAGGGACCTCAGCATCAGCACGCGATAACCATTGCGCGGCATTACCTGATTGGGTTAATGCAGCAATTGCCTTTACTTTCAGATGCTGTGCGGTATAAATCGCAGCTGCAGCTAGCGCCTCATCGGTTTTAATAAACACCTGATCCAGTTTTTCTGCATGATGCTGGCTAAAATATTCTTTCTCAGCCTCAAGCGCCACACGATGCACCGCTTGTACCGTTTCTAATGGATATTGGCCTGCGGCTGTTTCTGCGGATAACATCACTGCATCCGTACCATCTAAGACGGCATTCGCTACATCGGAAACTTCGGCACGCGTTGGAATCGGGCTGGTAATCATCGATTCCATCATCTGTGTTGCGGTAATCACCAGTTTATTTTGCGCGCGGGCCATACGTATCATGCGCTTTTGCAAGCCTGGCACAGCCGCATCACCGACCTCTACGCCCAAATCACCGCGCGCCACCATGATGGCATCAGAAGCATCAATAATGGCCTCCAAATCAGCAATCGCCTCTGCGCGCTCAATCTTTGCAACAATACTTGCTGTACCACCAGCCTCGTGTACCAGCGTTCTTGCTAGTGCGATGTCAAGCGCGGATTTAGGGAATGAAATGGCGATGTAATCAGCATCAAGGGCCACTGCAGTTTTGATGTCTTCTCGGTCTTTTTGGGTTAAAGCATCCGCCGATAATCCACCACCTTGTAGGTTAATGCCTTTGTTGTTAGAAAGCACACCACCACTCAACACAACGCAATGTATCTGGTTGCCTTTCACACGATTCACTTGCATGGTGATGCGCCCGTCATCTAACAGCAATATCGCATTTTCAGCTACCTCTTGAGGAAGGGCCTTATAATCCAAACCCACATGATATTGGTCACCCAGCTCGCAATCCGCGTCTAAAATAAAAATATCACCGGTCTTAAGCGTAATCTTGCCTAACTCAAATCGGCCAATTCGAATCTTCGGACCTTGTAAATCGCACAACACGCCAACAGGGCGGCCTAACTTTAAGGCGATGTTTCGAACGATTTCAGCACGCTTAACATGGTCTTCTGCATGACCATGCGAAAAATTCAGGCGAACAACATTCACCCCTGCAGTAATTAGGCGTGCCAACATCTCCTCGCTGGTGGAAGATGGCCCTAATGTTGCGACAATTTTTGTTTTACGTAATGTCAAACTATTACCTTATTTTCTCGGGAAAGCACAATTGCAAAATAAAAATGGGGCGAATAGCCCCATTTTTAAAGTCCTCATTGTTAGCACTAAAGGTTAGGGCTAGTTAACTTTTAGCACGTAACTCTAAAATCTCAACTGCTGGTAATTTCTTGCCTTCTAAAAACTCTAGAAAGGCACCACCTGCGGTTGAAATATAATCTACTTTGCTTTCAATTCCATACTTCTGAATCGCAGCAATCGTGTCACCACCACCAGCCAATGTAAATGCTTTGGTATTAGCAATTGCATCTGCAATCGTCTTCGTACCTTCGCCAAACTGGTCGAACTCAAACACGCCAACTGGACCATTCCAAACAACAGTGCCTGCATTTTTAATGATCTCTGCTAATTCATTAGCAGATTTCGCGCCAATATCAAAAATCATATCATCTGTTGCTACGTCAGCCACGTCTTTCTTGATGGCTGGCTCATTTGCATCAAATTTCTTAGCGCATACGACATCCACTGCCACTGGCACTGCTGCGCCTCTTTGGGACATTTTGTCCATTAAGGTGCGTGCGACCGGTGCTAAATCATCCTCACATAATGATTTACCAACTTCTAAACCCGCGGCTTTTAAAAACGTATTTGCAATGCCTCCGCCAACCACTAACTGATCAACTTTTTCAGACAAGCTTTCAAGCACTGTGAGCTTAGTTGACACTTTACTACCGCCAACAATCGCTACCATCGGGCGTGCTGGGTTTAATAAAGCCTTGGTCAATGCTTCTAACTCGTTGACTAGCAATATGCCTGCAGCTGCCACTGGTGCAAATTTAGCGACACCATGCGTGCTCGCTTCCGCACGATGTGCCGTACCAAAAGCATCCATCACAAAAACATCACATAGCTTGGCATACTTTTGTGACAATTCGTCACTGCTTTTCTTCTCGCCTTTGTTAAAACGACAGTTTTCCAGCACGACTAGCTCACCCGCCGCCACATCGAAACCACCGTCTACCCAATCTTTAATCAGGCGTACTGGTTTTGCTAATTTAGCTGAAATCACATCCACCACTGGCTGCAATGAGTTCTCGGCAGAATAAACACCTTCTTCAGGGCGGCCTAAGTGCGAAGTGACCATCACTTTTGCACCTGCGTTCATCGCGAACTCTATCGTCGCCATAGAAGCAGTAATACGCGCATCAGAAGTTACTTTACCGTCAGCAACCGGCACATTTAGGTCAGCACGAATCAATACGCGTTTGCCGTTTAAATCCAAATCTGTCATTTTGATCACGTTCATGACAAATCCCCTTATTTAGCTGACATCATAGCGACAACGTTATCTAACATACGACAGCTAAAGCCCCACTCATTGTCATACCATGCACATACTTTTACCAACATACCATCTTTAGTGACTTTGGTGAGCGTAGCATCAAAGTTAGATGAGAAGTCTGTGTGGTTGTAATCCACAGAAACCAATGGCGCCTCGTTGTAAGACAATATACCTTTCAATGCACCGCTACTCGCTGCTTCGTGCATGATGTGGTTGATTTCTTCTTTGGAAGTTGGACGTGATGGGGTAAATGTTAAATCTACCAGTGACACGTTAAGCGTTGGTACACGAATTGCGAAACCATCTAGTTTGCCGTTCAAATCTGGCAACACCAAACCTACCGCCGCTGCTGCGCCTGTTTTAGTTGGAATCAATGAAGTCGTTGCAGAACGTGCACGACGCATATCTTTATGATGCGCATCAGTCAGCACTTGGTCGTTAGTGAAAGAGTGAATAGTATTCATCAAACCGTTCACGATACCAATCTTCTCATGCAAAGGTTTTACCATCGGCGCTAGGCCATTCGTTGTGCAAGATGCGTTAGAAATGACAGTGTGCTCAGCCTTAATAACATCATGGTTCACACCATAAACGACGGTTGCATCTACATCTTTATCACCAGGCGCTGATAACAATACTTTTTTCGCCCCTGCGTCGATATGCGCTTGTGATTTAGCCTTGCTATTAAATGCGCCAGTACACTCCAGCACGACATCAATGCCTAATTCACGCCATGGCAAGTCAGATGGGTTACGCGTTGAAAATGTTTTGATTTTATGACTATTGATAATCATGGCATCGCCATCAACACCAACATCGAATGGGAATCTGCCATGTGCACTGTCATAACGCGTTAGATGGGCATTTGCCTCTGCATCTCCGCCTGAACTGTTGATCGCGATAATCTCAATATCTTTGCGACCAGACTCATATA
>CAZZDN010000117.1:0-5336 GCA_964652655.1 uncultured Methylotenera sp. | reverse complement strand
ACGTCTAACTCGTTGCTTAAGCCTGAGCCATCTTCAACAGTGATCACGCCTTCTTTACCCACTTTGTCCATTGCATCAGCAATGATTTGGCCTACTGATGAATCTGAGTTAGCTGAGATAGAACCAACTTGCGCGATTTCTTTGCTGGTTGTACATGGTTTTGATTGTGCTTTTAAATCAGCTACTGCTGCTTCAACTGCTTTGTCGATACCACGTTTTAAATCCATTGGGTTCATACCAGCAGCCACAGATTTCATGCCTTCACGGATGATGGCTTGTGCCAATACAGTAGCGGTTGTTGTACCGTCACCAGCGATGTCATTGGTTTTAGAAGCCACTTCTTTCACCATTTGTGCGCCCATGTTTTCGAATTTGTCTTTCAATTCGATTTCTTTAGCCACTGAAACACCATCTTTAGTGATTGTAGGTGCGCCGAAAGAACGCTCTAGCACTACGTTACGGCCTTTAGGACCTAAAGTTACGCGCACTGCATTTGCTAGTACGTTTACACCTGCTACCATTTTTTGACGAACGTCGTCACCAAATCTTACGTCTTTTGCTGCCATTTTTAACTCCTAAAATTTAGCAAAACACTCTTTTGAGTGTTTGCGAGATTAATTTAAGTAATCACAATCTGAAAAACTATAACCGTCATGAAATATGACGAGGTGAAACGGCTTTTTGCAACACAGCAATCGCTTGTTGCAAGCCTTCACATTTATTCTACGATTGCCATGATGTCTTCTTCGCGCATTACTAATAGCTCTTCACCGTCAACTTTAACGGTTTGGCCAGCGTATTTGCCGAAAAGCACTTTGTCGCCTACTTTAACGTCAAGGGCAATTACTTTGCCGCTTTCATCGCGTTTGCCAGAACCCACTGCTTGAATCACGCCTTGGTCTGGTTTTTCTGTAGCACTGTCTGGAATGACAATGCCAGATGCAGTTGTACGTTCTTCTGCAGAGCGTTTAACAATCACGCGATCGTGTAAAGGACGAATTTTCATAGGGTTTCTCCTGATTAAGTCTTAAAATATAAATCTAATATTAAATTGCATAAGTAACGCGGCATTTTAGCACTCGCGCACCTTGATTGCTAATTTGGGGCACTAAAATTTAATTTCAAGTGCTGGAATGACAATTTTTTAAAATAAATGTCGTTCGCAATTTAAGTCGTGACTTAAAAGTCAGTTGGAAGCTTTTAAAGTTAGTCGGGAAATTTTTGATTGATTTAAGGCGATTTGCTTTTTTTAGACACCGTTTAGCTTAATTAAAGTTAAAAGATGAAGTGCATATTCAAATAAAGCTCTTAGTCATCTAGTCAAATACTTGTGACGAACTCAAATAATAAGCAATACTAGAAGTTAAATATCGCAGCGGTAGTAGCAGTTAGGCTTTGATTAGAAAATTTATCGTTGTCTTCGAATATTTTATCTTTACTGTGAAATTTTCTTAACTCCGCCCTTATCGCGAAGTGATTGGATAGTCGCCAATCTACATTGGCTGAATAACTAAATGTTCTAAAGCCATTTGGTGTGTCTGTGGTCACAATGACCCCATCTTTGTCTTGATAGTATTCGGCTCTTGCGGCAAAACTCAGTCTATCTGAGTAGGAGTATTTAGTAATGAGTATGGGGGTAAACCAAATGTTATAACGGTTGCTATTTCTTTCTTTTTGCTCCGCTCCAATATCAAAACCTGTGATGAGATCCCATTGATCGTTTAACTGATATTGCCCATAAAAATTATGGAAATAACGCATTTTTCTGTCTTTATCGGATTTATCGTTACCGATGTAGGAGCTGCTATTCAACGTGATTTTTGAGTTGGGTTTATAAGTGAGTTGATGACCGATAGCGGGTGCTGTATTGCCATTTGGTCGTTGGATGCGCTGCCAGCCATTCAACAGAAGTCCACTGGTGAACCATTTGCCATCATTTGATGTATAAGAAAGTCGTAGCCCTGTTTCAAAATAAGGTGAGTTGTCAGCTAACATGCTTCTAGTTACTGTCCAATTGTCTAATCCAATAGCACTTTCAAATCCGATATGAGACGGCATCACGCCTGCGTCAATCCATAAGTTATCTGCAAGTTTTAACCCAATATTTGCTTCAAATAACTTCTGTAAATCTTGAGGCTCTAACGCATAATTGGCGCGCATGTAGGTGCCAGAACCTAAAGCTAGATTGGCACGCATCCGTTCATTGTTTAGACTAGCTTTGATAAGAGCTAAATTAATACTGGGTTTATCAGTGACATTATGGCTATAAGTAAAGCTAGGCCTAACACTACCATTGGGGTTGTTAAAATCATGAAGGTAATACGTCTCTAAGTATCCGCTAATATGCAAATCATTATGCGTTTCTAGGGCGGCTTGATTAGGCGTTGGATTTAGAGGCGGATATTCTTCACTAGCATGTACTATCGTGTTGAAAGTAAAAAATATAACGCTGAAGCAGAACTTCATTTTACTCAGTTGATTCATACGTCAGATATTTCCCTTTAAATCATTTCCTGATTAGCAGTATGCGCAGTTTGCATTTTTGTAGATTAGTGCCTTGGCTTATCTATTGCTAGACTTGCTGAAAGTATTATCGAAAGTCTGCGAGTTTTGTCGTTGATTATATTGTAGAGTGAACTTTTTGCATGGGTGATTTTTGAACCAATGTGGCACATTCGGCAATAAAAACACGATAAACTGTTAGGCCAGTGTTTAGTTAGCTTGCAAGATAAGCATCCTATTGCTTAATTGAATTTATTTAAATTACAAACGATATAAACGAGGTTGTACGGTGGAATTTACTCAACTAGGCAAGTCTGCTTTGAATGTCTCTAAAGTTTGTTTAGGTACCATGACCTATGGTGACCAGAATACAGAGGCAGAAGCACATGAGCAATTAGATTATGCAGTGGCGCGCGGCATCAATTTTATTGATACCGCTGAGATGTACCCAGTGCCGCCCAAAGCTGAAACCTTTACCCGTACCGAATCGATGGTGGGGACTTGGCTGAAAAAACAGCCGCGTGACCAAATCATACTGGCGAGTAAAGTGTCTGGCCCTCGCCGTGGGTTGGATTGGATACGTGGTGGCCCACCTTCGCTAGACCGTGCCAATATTCGTGCTGCAATTGAGGGCTCATTGCAGCGCTTGCAGACGGATTACATCGATTTGTATCAATTGCATTGGCCTGAACGCAATGTGCCGATGTTTGGACAATATCAGTTTGACCCTGCGGGTGAGTTTGAGTCTGGGGTTTTTCAACAAGGTGAAGAGAAGGCTTGGGTCTCAATACAAAACCAATTAGAAACGCTGGCTGAGCTTGTGCAAGAAGGCAAGGTGCGTTATGTTGGGTTGTCGAATGAACAACCTTGGGGGGTAATGGAGTTTGTGCGTACCGCGCAGGCTTACAATCTGCCACACATCGCGAGTGTGCAAAACTGCTATAACCTGATTAACCGTGGCATGGAGTTTGGCATGGCAGAGGTGCTATACCGTGAAAAAGTGGGCTTGCTTGCGTACTCACCGTTGGCATTTGGTCACCTGACTGCAAAATATATTGATAACCCAGAGGCAAAAGGGCGCGTGACGATGTTTTTAGGTTATGCACAGCGCTATAAAAAGCCAGGAGTAGCTGCTGCTAGCGCAGCCTATGCCAAGCTTGCAAGGGCGCATGGTTTAACCCCCACGCAATTAGCATTAAGTTTTGTGTATCACCGCTGGTTTGTCAGTAGCACGATTATTGGCGCGACAACCATGCAGCAACTCTCTGAGAATATCAATGCGTGGGAGATCAAATTATCACTTGAAGTGTTGCAGGAGATTGAGCATTTACATTTAACGATGATGAACCCTGCGCCTTAGGCAGTAGTGCGAGTGTGCATGGTGAGCGGTGCGAACTCGCTGATGAATGCTTGCTGGTTAATCTAGGTCAGCGCATTAATCTAATTCTAGTTATTCATGTAGGTCTGGCATTTATTTGGGTTTGAGTATCAATTGTGGACTAAACAAAAAACATAGCAATTAACCATTTTATAAATAATGTCTTTATCTGATGCACATGCCTGCATTACAATCTAGCTATTGTTAGGTAACAATTGTTTAATTCTATAGAAAGTTTTGTATGTCACAGCTTCCTTCATGTCCACAATGCCAATCTGAATATACGTATGAAGATGGTGACCGCTACGTTTGCCCCGAGTGCGCACATGAGTGGTTAATCAACGGCGATGTAGAGAATCACGCAGATGAGTTACGCGTGATCAGAGATGCCAACGGCAATGTGCTGCAAGATGGCGATACCATTACCGTGATTAAAGATCTGAAAGTAAAAGGTTCATCGTTGGTGGTCAAAGTCGGGACTAAGGTGAAGAACATTCGCTTGGTCGATGGTGACCACGATATTGATTGTAAAATCGATGGGATAGGTGCAATGAAGCTAAAATCCGAGTTTGTAAAAAAAGCGTAACCAACATTTGTTATAAAACTAATGTAATAAAACCAAGTCTGGTTTAAAGCTTGGTGTTTTCAGTATTGGTGAAGTGACTGCCGATTAACTCTATTTGAAGCTGTGGCCATTAACACAGTTGCGCTCAAACAGCAGGGCTAGTAATGCTGTTTGAGCCGCTTAATTAAATCCGCGATACTGACTTTGTAGGCTTGATTAACTGTAACGGGTGCGTCAATAAAGGTTGATTAGTCTGTATATTATGATTCATAGATTAATCACGACAAATATGCAGTTCATCATGCCAAGATTTAATCCACCACAATTACGCACCTGGTTGACTAACCTAGCTTTTTATTTCGGCTTGGTGGTTGGGCTATTGTGCGTGTGGATTACTCCTACGCATGCAGCCCAAGAGCCACAGCGTGCAACGCCGAGCGCCACGCCTCATTTGATTGAAGGTCATTGGTCTGCTGCCCATCAACCCACTACACCACTTAAAGTATTGCCATTAACTGGCGGTAATTTTTTATTTAATGGTGTGCTAGAAATCAGTCAAGCTGGGGATTACGTGATTGATTTTAAAACGACCAGCACCTTTGCTCAATTTCAACATACCTTATTTGATAGCCGCAATTTAGTCGTTGCTACGTTAAATGGAGGTATTGTTAGTACAGAGTTCAACCCTTTTATGCTCAGGCATGCACGCTCTGTCTATTTAGAGCCAGGCCGTTATCAACTGCTGACTTCTCTGCAAACACCTTACCTGATCGCGCAGCCACAGCCATATTTAGATTCTAAAGTGCATTACCAGCAGACGATTAAGCTAGGTAATCTGATTACACTGCTTTGTTTGGGTGTGCTGTTCGGCTTAATGGCCTATTACCTTGT
>CAZZDN010000116.1:0-5344 GCA_964652655.1 uncultured Methylotenera sp. | reverse complement strand
CTCCACGGATCAACTCTTTCAGTTCCATTAAAAACCTTATTGCATTAACTTTAGCTTTCATTAAAGCACATTATTAGCCTCAAGTAAATAAATATATCTATAAAAGATATATATTTATCTTAATTATTCAGTTATATGTATTTTATTGTTGTAAAAAATACATATTTATGTATAATAAAAACATATAAACAACATTGAATGTATCCATGGCACAACATTTCTTACTTTCAGCCCAAGCCCGCACATTGTCTGTACGTCGTGTAATTGAGATGACTAACCAAGAAGCCTTCCAGGTGTTTAAAGAGTTGCGTTGGGGTAGTGGCGATGAAGTGGCATGTCCAGTATGCGGGGTAGTAGGCAAGCACTATTATCAGCGCACTCGTAAGCAATGGCGTTGCAAGGGGTGCAGTCATACATTCTCTGTTACCAGTGGCACAATCTTTGCCTTTCATAAATTACCGTTACGCGTTTATCTGGCAGCGATTGCTATTTATGCTAATGCGGTAAAGGGCATATCAGCACTACAATTAAGTCGTGACCTTGGTGTGCAATATAAAACCGCTTTCGTGTTGGCGCATAAAATCCGTGAGTCACTGATTGAGCAGCGTGAACTGGATAAATTAGATGGCGAAATTCACATGGATGGAGCTTATGTAAACGGGCATATCCGTCCTAAAAACAAGAAGGAAGATCGCATTGATCGCCGTCTAGCCATACACCAGAAACCTAATAAGCGTTGCGTGTTTGTGATGCGTCAGAAGTGTGAGGAATTAGCCAATGGCCGCATCAATGAGGATGTTGGTGGGAAAAAGACGTTAACCTTTGTGATTAAAAGTGAAAACCAAGCTGATGTAATTAACTTGGCCGATAGATTTGTAAGCCGTGGTGCAATTGTGTGTGCCGACGAAGCTAATGCCTATGACCCATTACATGCGCGTTATGATACACGCCGCGTCAATCATAGCGTTGAGTATCGAGCTCAAGATGGTACTACCAACAATCTTGCAGAAAGCTACTTTGCACGTTTCCGCCGCATGCAATACGGCCAGGTGCATAAGTTTGGTAACGAGTATCTTGCTAATTACGCCAATGAGGCCGCATACCGTGAAGACACTCGCCGATGGACGAATGGCAGAATCTTTAATGACATTGCCAGCAAGTGCGCTAAAACCAAAACCCATCGTGACTGGTGTGGGTACTGGCAGGGTAATCGACGTTTAACAGAAAGATTGGCCGCCTAAAACAGTGTCCATAGCATTACGCCCCCACCAGCACCTTTAATTTTACCCGTGGATTTAACTTGATGCCTATCTGCCATGCGTTTAAGCGCTCCAAAGACCAGCTTACTCAAACGGTCACGTTCTTTCAATCCAGCCACATCAATGCCCTTCATTTGAATGAGCGTATCAGTCAATAGCGTAGTCGTTATTGGCTGCTCAGACCTACCGAGCAGTTCTAGAAGTAATCGAGGCACCTCTCCCTGTTTAAACCAAGGGTTTATTACCCGTATTCCTTTGGATTTAGCTTTCTTGAAGTCATAATCAGCGTCAAATAGCAGCATTATTGCATCCAACTGATCTACGCTAATTGATAAGCGCTGTATATGCGCTTGATGATGTTCGATTAAACCTAGCAACTCCGCCCGTTTGTCGGTGAGTGCTGAAATAACGTGGGGCTGTGACATACTGAACTTACTCCGCGAGCTTCCAGCGGATGCTTATGCCGTCCATGCCAACGCGCTGAACGATACCTCTGCGCTCTGCAAAACGAAGTGAGTTGTTCACGCTATCTGTGATCGTTGACTGCTGTTCATGCGTCAATTTCTTCTTATGCATGATGATCTCGGTAATGAGCGTAGTGCTTAGAACATCATCTGCGCAACGTAGCGCCTCAAGACACAGCCGGTAGCATTCACCCTTCTTGAAAATACGACTGTAGCGACGGTATTCCGTCGCCTTGATAGATCTGATACGATAAGTCGGGTCAAAAATACGGATTGCAGCGTCAATCTGGTACAAGCATTGCCGAAGTCGCTCTATTTCCTTCTGGTGGTGTTCGACCAGTCCAGCCATTTCCGAACGCTTACCGACTAACCCAGATATAGTGTGGGTGTGTCCCATACATCTCCCTATTAAACGATTCTTAATAGGGGTTATTTTACTGGGATGGGGTGACTTTACTTTGTGCGGTTGCTACATAATTCCGCAAAAGAAATACGGAAAAGAAAAAGTCACCCCACTGCCGCTGATTTCCTGCGTTGCTTATCTGTGTGAGCGTCAATCAAAACTCGCCCTAACAAGTCACATACATCGTGACTTGTTGCAGATCTTAAAGACTTGATTGACGAAATCTCTCACACAGATTGCGCTACTCGGCGTGACAGAAGGGGGGGTGTTAAGGGATTTCAACTATGAGTGGCATGTGGTCGCTTATTTCAAGCCACTCGTGATGGCTGCCAATAGATAATGATGCCTGTGGCAATAGATGGCTGGGTATAAAAGCATAGTCAATGTGATATGGTTTCGTTATGTTTCGTTGTAAGTAGAATGTTGGGGTCTGCTCTTCACCTTGCATTTCATTCATATGCTGATGATAGAGGCTAACGATATTTTTATTTTTTAATAATCTAACGCAACTTGAATGGTCACCTTCTGAGCGTTTGTAGTCCCATATCTTGTTGCTGTTAAAATCTCCGATAAAAATCTGATTATTTATTTGAGAATAATTATTCAATAAAAATTTATAGAGTTGGCCAATATACCTAAAGTCGCGATTAACCGTATTTTGTGTCCAAATCGCAATTATCTCGAAATTTTTGTATCGGAACGGAATAAACCACTTAAGTCCTTGTTCTCCAAACGAATAGTCAAACTTAAGTTTTTCGAGTGCAGAGCTGTCTTGAGCAAATACGCCTAACCCTCTATTTTTTGAATTTCCTACCCAAATGTAATTTTGAGTCCATGCCCTATACTCAGCATCTTTTGACTGAGATGGGTCTTCGCATTCTTGAATAATTAAAATATCTGCATTGAACTTTGCTAGATAAGCGAGTTTTCGACGGAAAGCACCATTGCAGTTCCAAGTAATTAATTTCATGATTACTTGGTTCTTTGAATTACTACTCCCAACGCCTTTAATCCAGGCAGTATCGTTGGTTTAGCCACTTTTATCTTCACGCTCTGTGCATTAAATTCTTTTAATATCAAGTGGCATAAGTGTTCAGCAAGTTTTTCTACTAACTGAAAGCTGTTTTCCTGTAGCGTTTCACGTACACGGTTAACCACTGCACCGTAATCGATGGTGTCATTCACATCGTCGCTTTGACAGGCCTTGCTGAGGTCGTAGCCAATTTCAATGTCAAGGATGATGGTTTGGGGAGTCATGCGCTCCCATTCTGGTACGCCCAGTTTGGTTTGTACTTTAACTTCACTTAAAAAAATGGTGTCCATAATGCCTTATTTGTATGTCATCGTTCCCGCTGAGGCGGTAATCCAGTAATATCTTGAATATTAAACCACAATTGATTGTGGTGTTGCGCTAATAAGAAACAGTCCCCCGTTTATAGGGGGTGATAATTAGAGAGATTAATTAAATGAATGAGTTAGGTTTTATTCCGGTGACCTTGGTGCCAGTGGTGTGGATTGTGGCGGCTTATCTGCTGGGTTCAATTGCCTTTGGTATTTTGGTGAGTAAGCTATTTGGTTTGCCTGATCCGCGCACCGTGGGTAGTGGCAATATCGGCGCAACTAATGTGGCGCGTAGTGGTAAGAAGTCAGCAGCCATTTTAACCTTGCTGGGTGATGTGTTTAAGGGTTGGTTTCCGGTGTGGTTGGCTTTGCAATCTGGTATGACCATGTGGGTGGTAAGTGCGGTGGGTTTGGCCGTATTTTTTGGTCATTTGTACCCAATTTATTATGGTTTTAAAGGTGGTAAAGGGGTGGCGACCGCGCTGGGTGTGATGTTGGCAATCGACCCATTACTTGCCCTGACTGCGATATTGACTTGGGCTGTGGTGTTTGCGGTGTTCCGTTATTCATCGCTGGCAGCATTGGTGGCTGCTGCATTGGCGCCAGTATATGCGTGGTTTTTGCTGGCAAATGCAGATAATGCACTTGGTGTTTCAGATTATGTGCAAACGGTATTGGTGATGTCGATATTTTTAATCTGGCGCCACCGTAGCAACATCAAAAAGTTGCTGAATGGGACTGAGGCTGGGTTCCGTAAAAACAAATAAGCAAAGAAATATAGACGCCTCGTGTCATCATGCCTTTGGGTTGTGATGGCTAAGGGGCTTGCAGCTCGCTTAGGTTCCAGCGTGGCTTTACGCTAAAGCTGTAATTTTTATCTGTATTGCTTTGCATCGCTTTCAATCGCATTGCGCCTGCAAATGCAATCATGGCACCGTTGTCTGTGCAGAACTCTAGGCGTGGGTAACTCACTTTGCATAATTTACGTTTTGTCGCTGCATTTAACTTTTCGCGTAGCTTAGCGTTAGCGCCTACGCCACCAGAAACAATCAGGCTATCTAGCCCAGTTTCACGCAGTGCGCTCATGCACTTGGTAGTGAGTACTTCGGTGACGGCTTCTTGAAACTCATACGCAATATCGGCCTTGGTTTCTGCATCCAATGGTTGATGTTGATTCACCAATGTTAAGACTGAGGTTTTAAGCCCGCTGAAGCTAAAGTTCAGGTCGCCGCTATTGAGTAGTGGACGTGGTAACTTGAAGTGTGCTTTACCTGTCTTTGCTAAGTTGGATAACGCTGGACCGCCAGGATAGCCTAAACCTAGTAGTTTTGCGGTTTTATCAAATGCTTCGCCAGCGGCATCGTCTAGTGTATCGCCTAGTAATTCATATTGACCGATGCCATTCACGCGCATCAGTTGGCTGTGCCCGCCGGAAACTAGCAAGGCAACAAATGGAAATGCAGGTGGATTATCCTCTAACAGCGGCGCTAATAAATGCCCCTCAAGGTGATGCACGTTGATAGTAGGAATTTGCAGGCTAAATGCCAATGATTCAGCAAAACTGGTACCCACGAGTAGCGCGCCAGAAAGTCCAGGGCCTTGTGTGTAGGCAATAGCATCAATGTCTTGTAGTGATTTATTGGCATTTTTTAGCGCCAGTTCAGTTAGGGGGAGTACGCGGCAAATGTGATCGCGCGATGCGAGCTCAGGTACTACACCGCCGTATTCTGCGTGCATTTCTACTTGTGAGTGCAGGGTGTGCGATAGTAAGCCATGTTCGGTGTCATAAAGGGCGATGCCGGTTTCGTCACAGGAGGATTCCACGCCTAAAACTAACATTTGTTTTGTTCCATTTTTATCTTAAAGTGCATTTTTAT
>CAZZDN010000115.1:0-5346 GCA_964652655.1 uncultured Methylotenera sp. | reverse complement strand
CAATGTGAGTGGCCGTTTAGCTGAAACCATGTTTGCGGCTGATGGTACTTACGGTACTGAATCAAAACAACTAGGTCTATTACCAGGTGCACCACGTGCAGCTTGGATTGGTGCTCGTTATGAATTTGGTGGCCCAAATAAGTAAATAACTGATGTCAATATGAGCAATTGCTTTTGATAGCAGTTGCTGAGTAAAAAGGGTTACAGCTAGCTGTAGCCCTTTTTTATTGCTGGCCTCTGGTCTGTCTTGCTGAGACTAAGCTGTTGAAGTGTTTAACCGCTTAACGTCAGAGTGCGGGTTAATGATGGACTATATTAATCACGCTAAAGCAAGGAGTGCATACTCTGAAGTCATCAGTTGATATAAACCCAAAATTAAAGATAATGCTCACCTCAAACTTACCAATGCTTTATGTTGACTGTAAGCTACAGTTCATGAACTTATCTTGTCACTTCTTTAATCGTGAAGGAGTCTTGAATATTTTGAACAACTGCCATATTTAACCGTGGCGCCTTAAGAAAACATACAAAAGAATAAAAATCGATAAAAATACGCCACACTAAATACTATTAAGTAACTGTCTAGGTGGAATATTTAAAAACTGACGCAATCCAAACCAAGCCGCTGCGGGAATCAGAATGGCAACCATGAGCGTACTGAACACTATTAAAGTGAGATTAAACTGGAATGGAATATTAAGAATACTCACACTAATGTAATACGCTAAGCCATTGGCAGCAAATGAGGCTACCAATGCAGAAATAAAGCCTATACATGCAAACTCTGCAATGTAAGCCGTACTCACCTGCTGTCTTGATGCACCAAACACACGCATCAGCGTTGCTTCTGTCACGCGCTCTTCTCTCGTAGCAACTAGCGCGGCATATAGCACTGCAATGCCTACAATTAAGCTAAATACAAATACATACTCAATCGCTAAGCTCATTTTTTGCATAATACCGCGCACTTGTTGCATCAGCGCCGCAATGTCAATTACCGTGAGATTAGGATGTTGTTTTACGAGTTGATTCAGTGAGCGCTCTGCACCAATGGGCAAATGAAAACTACTGATATGACTCGCAGAGAACTCGTCTAGTACACCTGGCGGTGTCACTGCGAAGAAATTAGCACGCATCGTATCCCACTCAACTTTTCTGAGGCTCGTGACTGTCAGCGTGAGTGGCCTGCCCGCAATATCAAATAACAATTGATCACCGATATGAATATTGAGGGTTTTAGCCAAGCCTTCTTCCAAAGAAATTAACGGCTTGCCATAGTCATTCGTCTGCCACCAGCGCCCGGCAATTAATTTGTTATCGGTTTGCATTTGGGCTGCCCATGACAAATTGAACTCTCGTTCAGCTAAGCGCTTTGCACGCTCATCTTGCCATTGAACTGTACTGATTAACTGTTCATTCTTACGAATGAGTCGTGCACGCACCATAGGAAAAATGGCAGATTCTTGAATTTGCTGTTCGGTAAAGAACTGTTTAACTTGATCAATCTGTTCTGGCTGAATGTTAATCACAAATCGATTTGGCGCATCTTCTGGCAGAGAAGCTTGCCAATTTCGGATTAAATCACCTCGAATCAGCGTAAGTAGCATAATCACCATCAACCCCATGCAAAATCCTATCATTTGCACGGTGGACAGCCCCAACCTTCGCTTGAGGCCTTGCACACCAATATTAATCGATGCTAATACGCTATTTTTAGGTGTCATCGTTAAAAATCGTTGTGCGAAATAAGAGAACACGTAGACAAAACCTAAAATAACAATACTTAGCACCAGCATAGCGGCAATGGTTGAAACAGCAATATTGATATCATGTGCCTGCCAGAAAATCATGGCAACCATGACTGAAACAGCGGGCAAGAATTTAGCCTGCGATGAAAGTGGCAATATCAGCGTATCTCGCCTAAGGATGTTCATAGCAGAGAGATTTCTCAATTGCCATGCGTGCGGCAACACAACTGCCACCATCATCCCAACGCTCGCCAACATACCTATCAGCAATGGTGTTACAGAGGTAGGCGGCAATGTTTCTACAAACAAACTCCCTGCCAATTTTGCTAAACCTAATTGCGCAATAAAGCCAAGCATTCCGCCAATGCATGCACTACATAACGCAATGATTAAGGTTTGAAACGTCAATATTTGTAGAACTGTCACTTGTTGCGCGCCAAAACAACGCATCAAAGCAAATGTATTTAAACTTTGTTTGATGTATGGCAGGCTTGATAGCAGCATAGCCACCATCGCCAGCACCACACTCACCATAGCAGATAAACCCAAAAACTGTTGCGCCTTGTCTAACGCAACTTTAATTTCGGGGCGAGCATTACGCACATCTTCTACACGCTCACCACGACCAAGTTCAGGTCTAATTTGCTCAGCATAACGATTGACTGCATCAGGAGTAGCCGCTAACAAAAGCTGATATTTCACGCGGCTCCCGTACTGAATCAGTTGCGTAGCAGGCAAATCTGCGGCGTTCATCATTAATCTAGGAGCAAAGCTGAACATATTGCCGCCACGTGACGGCTCTTTTAATAATATTGCACTGACGGTTAATCTCAACTCACCCACTTGAAGTACGTCACCAACATGGATATCCAACACTGATGCCAGTCTAGGCTCCACCCATACCTCTCCAACCTTTGGAGCAGCTTGAACAGCTTGCCCTGCATCACTGAATTGATACCCAATTGTAAGTTGTCCTCGCAATGGGAACGTTGACTCTACAGCCTTAATTTCCACTAATTGGTTAGATTCTCCATGCATCACCATACTAGGAAACTCATAGGTGCGCGTAGCATCCAGTTTCTGCTTTTTGGCTCGCAGGATAAAGCGGTCAGGGATGGGATGATCAGCAATAATCGCTAAATCTCCACCAATTAATAAACTACCTTGTTGATTGAGCGCAGACTCGATGCGTTGTGTGAAGAAGCTTACTGCCGTCAATGCGGCAACTGCTAAAATTAAGGCAAACACTAATACATTTAATGCTCCTGCTCGCCACAAACTGAGCGTTTGTGACCATGCCAACCTGACTGCAAGCATCATACCTGCGCCATTTCTACTAAAACACCACGTTCTAATTTGAACTGACGCTTGCAACGATTCGCCAACTTAAGATCATGAGTAACCAGCACTAGCGTCGTACCTGCCTCGATGTTCATCTTAAAAAGTAGTTCGATAATCATCTGACCAGTTGTGCTATCTAGATTACCTGTAGGTTCATCAGCAAATAAAATACTGGGTCGCGTGGCAAATGCACGTGCAATCGCAACGCGCTGTTGTTCACCGCCAGAAAGCTGTTTGGGATAATGTGCTACGCGGTGACTCAGGCCTACTTTATCTAGCGCCTCAAGACTTAACGCTTGGGCTTCAGGATGACTTTTAAGTTGTAGCGGTAGCATTACGTTTTCTAATGCGGTCAGCGCTGGTAATAACTGAAATGATTGAAATACAAACCCCATATCTTTGGCACGTATCGCAGCACGGCCATCTTCGTTCAATGCACTAAATGGATTCCCCCTAATTTGAACGCTTCCGCTAGTTGGCACGTCCAATCCTGCAAGCATGCTGAGTAATGTAGATTTACCTGAGCCTGAACTGCCAATAATAGCGATTTGATCGCCTGCAGCAACATTGAGATTTAGGCCACTTAAGATGTGAATTTGGTTATCATGATTAGTAATTTCGTAGCGTAAATCTTGTGCTTGAATCATTGGAGAGTGTTGCATTCATGTTGTTCCGTTTATTGTTAGTATTAAAAACCTTACTGATTAGTTCGTTTTTTTTGAATTTCGTTGCATATTCAGCACCTGCTTTTGCAGAAACTGCAAAAATCATGATATACGGCGATAGTTTATCGGCAGCTTACGGTATGCCTAAAGAACAAGGCTGGGCATCACTACTTGAGAATAAACTCGTATTAGAACGCTATCCGTATGAGATAGTCAACGCGAGTATTAGTGGCGAAACTACTAGCGGCGGTCTCAGTCGGGTTCAAAACACTTTAAAGCAAGTAAAGCCTAAAGTTGTTATTTTAGAGCTTGGTGCGAACGATGGGTTACGTGGCTTGCCAATTAACACGATCACAAACAATCTCAATGCGATTATTAGCCAAATCAAGCAGTCAGGTGCAAAAGTGTTGCTTGTTGGAATGCGAATTCCACCTAATTATGGCCCACAATACACCAAGCTATTTAGTCAGAACTATGTGAATCTGAGCCAATCACACCAAATCTCACTAGTACCCTTTATGTTAGAAAATGTTGCGGCTAAACCCAATCTCATTCAGGATGATGGGCTCCACCCGAGTGCTATTGCACAACCGTTAGTGCTGGAGAATATTTGGCCACACTTAAAGCCACTACTTCAAAAATAAGCATTACTAACATCATTAACCATTGAAGTATGCTTAAATTTGTCATCTCGAATGCTTAGTTTAGGTTTTAGCTGGGCTCCAAATAATCTCTAATCCTAAAGCATCGTTAGAGGCTTTCAACTCGTGTGAAACACCAATGCCTGGCACGCATACCAAGCTATCCTGCCAATAAATAAGTGGGACATGATCGCGCAACCAAGGCGGGATGTTCGCCGCTTGCAATAAATGCTTCAATGTCCGCGTGGGTCTTGCCGCATCGGGTTTAAAGCGCTCCCCCCCACTACGATTACTGATTCTAAGTCTGGTCATATCTGACTTAAGGGCTAAACCAGCACCCTCTACTTGCTTAAAGGTAAGCAAACCGCCATCAGGTAACGGTATGCTTGATTCACCATTCCATACCAAATCAAATGGCTCGCAAGGCCGCTCAACTGTCAGATAAGCTCGCTGCTGGTAGCGCCTTAACGTGTAATGTTGGACTTTAATACTCAATACCGCATCGATACTAGCGTTGAGTAACTGCTGTAGCATCTCTGCTAAATGGTCTGCGCTTGGCATGGATAGCTGATGCTGTGCAAACCACCATCGCAATAGATTTTTTGCGCGCGTCATACTTAATTGGCTCAAAGCATGCAGACAAACACTGTCATCCATCAATATAGTCTGAGCATCAATTTCTGCCAATGCATCTAACAAGCTATTTGCCTCAGCAAGATGCGATGCGGTTCTCGCCATCACAGAATTTACACTGGGGTAACGTGCCTGCAAAACTGGCATTACATCATGACGGATAAAGTTACGCTCATATTGCGTATCATCATTACTCTCATCATCACACCAAGTAAGCTGATTTAACAGAGCATAATCGTGAAGTGACTGTCTAGACACTCCTAACAATGGCCGCATTAACCTTCTTAACTGGTCAACCTCAGCCATGCTGCTAAGACC
>CAZZDN010000114.1:0-5367 GCA_964652655.1 uncultured Methylotenera sp. | reverse complement strand
ATCAGCTCTGCGCAGAAGCCGCCGCTGATTATGAAGGTTTCTGGGCAAAACTCGCTCGGGAACTACTGGTCTGGAACAAACCTTTCACAAAAACCTTAAATCAGGATAATGCACCTTTCTACAAATGGTTTGAAGATGGCGAACTTAATGTTTCTGCCAACTGTTTAGATAAACACTTAAACACGATTCCTAACAAAGTGGCCATTATTTTTGAAGGCGATGACGGCAACACGCAAGAAATCACTTATAAAGACTTATACCACCGCGTTTGTCAGTTTGCAAATGGCTTAAAGAAACTCAATTTAAGCGTAGGTGACCGCGTCATTATTTACCTACCAATGGGGATTGATGCTGTAGTTGCGATGCAAGCCTGTGCTCGTATTGGTTTGATTCACTCTGTCGTATTTGGTGGTTTTTCAGCAAAAAGTTTGAACGAGCGCATTATTGATGCAGGCGCAAAAGCGGTGATCACCTCTGACGGGCAATTCCGTGGTGGCAAAACACTACCATTAAAATCAGCCGTGGATGAAGGTATTGCCATGGGTGGCTGTGATGTGGTTGAAAAAGTGGTTGTGCTGAAGAAAACGGGGCTAGACATTGCCTGGAACAGCAACAATATCTGGTGGCATGACCTGATTGCAGATGTCGCGGATACCTGCGAACCAGTAATGGTAAATGCAGAGCACCCGCTATTTTTACTATACACATCAGGCTCTACAGGCAAGCCAAAAGGCGTTCAGCATAGTTCAGCTGGCTACTTACTGCATGCAATGAACACCATGCGCTGGACGTTTGATATCCATGAAAACGATGTGTTCTGGTGTACTGCGGACGTGGGCTGGATTACAGGCCACTCCTATGTGGCTTATGGCCCACTAGCGATGGGTGCTACACAGGTAATTTTTGAAGGCATCCCCACCTACCCTAATGCTGGCCGCTTCTGGCAGATGATAGAAAAACACAAAGTTTCTATCTTTTACACTGCACCAACGGCAATCCGCTCACTCATTAAAGCCTCAGAAACCACACCAGAATTCAGCCCTAAACAATACAACTTATCTAGCTTGCGCTTGCTAGGCTCAGTGGGCGAACCAATCAACCCAGAAGCTTGGATGTGGTACTTTGAAAACGTAGGTGGCAGCCGCTGTCCAATTGCAGACACCTTCTGGCAAACAGAAACAGGCGGCCACGTGATTACGCCACTTCCGGGCGCGACACCGCTAGTGCCAGGTTCATGCACACTACCCTTCCCTGGGATTGACATTGATGTCGTAGATGAAACTGGTAAAGACGTACCTTGGGGTACCGGCGGCTTATTAGTGATTAAAAAACCATGGCCATCGATGATTCGTACTATCTACAACGACCCAGAGCGCTATAAAACCAGTTACTACCCAGCTGATTTAGGCGGGAAAATCTACCTAGCTGGTGACGGTGCAATCCGTGATGCGAAAACTGGCAACTTCACCATTATGGGACGTATTGATGACGTACTCAATGTATCTGGCCACCGCTTAGGCACCATGGAAATTGAATCTGCATTGGTGGCTAACCACTTGGTTGCAGAAGCCGCCGTGGTTGGCAAACCGCATGACGTCAAAGGTGAATCTGTTGTTGCCTATGTTGTGCTAAAAGGCCCACGCCCAGAAGGTGAAGAAGCGAAAAAAATCGTTGCAGAACTACGCGAATGGGTAGGCAAAGAAATTGGGCCGATTGCTAAACCAGATGAAATCCGCTTTGGCGATAATCTACCTAAAACCCGCTCAGGCAAAATCATGCGTAGGCTGTTACGCACACTTGCGAAAGGTGAAGAAATCACTTCAGATATCTCAACACTAGATAACCCTGCGATATTGGAACAATTGAAAGAAGTAGTGAAGTAAAGAAAATTGGCGGACACTTTAAACTGTGTCCGCCTACAGTCATGACAATTTAATCGCTTGTTGAAGTGGCTTATGTTGTATTGATAAATAATCCATGCGGGTGCGCTTTTCAAACAAGTAATAAATTTAATTAACGTAAATAATCTGATAATAATTAATAACTTGATAAGGTAATGATTAAATTCAGATACAAACTTTCAATAAGTCATACACACTAAATCAGTGTCTACTTCACGTTAGCGTACTATATGAAAATAAGCATCTTTATCATTTGTAGTGTAATTAGCTTTTTGGGGTTTTTATATCCTCTAGTGTTGCTTATCGCAGGTTTAGTTGAGAGAGACCCTATAATCCTTATACTATTCTTTAGCTGCATATACGCTTGGTATTGTTATTTTATTATGGGTGTTGCTTGGGTAAAAAAACAAAAAATTGATAAATGGTATCCATTGTCTGGCACAGTATCAGCACTTATTAACCCAATCACCTTTTCATTTGGTCAAAATACGTTTCCGGAAAGCTTATCTTTTTTCGATATGTTCATTCCTGTGTTACCAGCGGTCTTACTAGCTTGTTGGTTTGTTTACTTTCACCTAGGAGAAACGCCAACCCATCACTAAAGCACAAATTTTATCGAATCAACCCTTAATTACATGAAAACCCATCAACTTACACAGCATATTTTTTCAGTCGGTGTGATTTGTTTGCTGATTGCCTCTGCTTTTTTCTTTTTGATTTGGTATACGCAATATTTACGTTTTGAGTTTAATGCATTAGGTCGCTACTATGATCTTGAAAACCAGATCGTTTACACGGATGCTGGTTTCGTTTGGTGTTTACCGGCATTTGGTTTGCTCTTTACCGCGATTGGCTTAGTCACGGTCCGTTATCGTCGGCATAGGAAAAAGTCATCCAACGAGTGCTGTGCTTAACGGGGTCTTTAAATTATAAATGTTATGCATATGAAGATTTGAAATCTATTCAGCGCCAAGCTATTGCCTATCTTCTGTGATGGTGTCATTAATCACCATAGTGTATCGTTTGAATAAGCTCGGATTGATTATAAAAGCGTGGATAGTCCATCGCTTAAACAGTACTATCAACAGCAAGACTCAACGTAAACATTAGGTAAATCATTATGCATTGGTTTTATTTAGTAATTGCTATCGTTTCAGAAGTGATTGCCACCTCTGCCCTCAAGGCAGCGGATGGTTTTACGCAATTAGTACCTTCTATTATTGTGGTGGTTGGTTATGCGGCTGCATTCTATTTTCTCTCGCTCACATTACGTTTTATTCCAATTGGGATTACTTACGCAGTATGGTCTGGGGTAGGTATTGTGCTAGTTTCATTGATTGGCTGGTTTGCTTATCGTCAGCCACTGGACATAGCAGCGATGATTGGGATTGGCTTTATTGTGGCTGGCGTTGTGATTCTGAATTTCTTTTCTAAATCGACCATGCATTAGGTATATGTTTCAGCCATGACTTTGATACTAATGAAACAAGCGGAAATGAGGTAATGGAGGATTGCAGTTGTGTTTAACACCATATCGAGCAACATTAAAGTAGGCATTTTCTTGTTAGCAACTGGCTTATTGAGCACTACTGCTGTGCTGGCAGCGCCAGCGCCATGGTACCAATGGAAAAGCAAACTGAATGGCGAATTTTGGTGTACGCAAAATATACCAGGTGACGGCTGGATAAGGATTAGTGGACCATTTAAAGATGCTCAATGCAGGACACTCGGTCGGCCTGGCAAATAAGTGTAATCACATGGAAATTACGCTACCACTAAACCGATTTGTAAGTTGTGTTGAATAGGCAGAACCCATGTGACTTGAATCAATTTGCACGTGTATGCTGTTGTGATTAAGCCTGTAGATTGCATGTTTGGTTAAAGCTATCCCACAAAATTCACTAATTTTAATTTGGAGTAACGATGAGTGTCGTGACTAGCTTCGCTCCATTAGCAAAAGAATCGGCAAAGGTGCTTGTCTTGGGGAGTATGCCCGGCGTACTTTCACTTAAAGCTCAACAATATTATGCACATCCTCGTAATGCATTTTGGCGCATTATGAGTAGTCTCTACGGATTTAATGCTGACTTACCCTATAACGAGAGGGTGGAGAAACTCACTGAATCGGGTGTTGCCGTTTGGGACGTTTTGCAAACTTGCATTCGTACTGGTAGCTTAGATAGTGCAATTGAAAATGGCTCTCAGGTAGCGAATGATTTTAGTTGGTTTTTGAAACAATATCCCAACATCAAACGCGTTGGATTTAACGGGGCAACAGCAGAGAAAAGCTTTCGCGCATTATGTTTACCTCACTTAAAGACGGTAATTGCGCAAAATGCAATAAGTTTTGTTCGGTTACCCTCTTCCAGCCCTGCTTATACACAAACTTTAGATGTGAAGATTGCAACATGGCGCACTTTGCTAGGGCATAGCTAGATATGAAGAGACATCAGCTTGGCTCACTGCTTTAATTAACATTAAAGTCTTCTGCATGCGCTTAAGTTATGCTTAAGCGCATTTAATTTCAGTAACCATTGATGCCCTATACTATGACTGACTAAAGCGCGCGCCACCAAAAGACTAGTTTGGTATGCTTACTTTTAGTGACATTGACCCATTGTGTTTTTACCTCACCATTGTACTCTGCGCTGATTTGGTATTTTCCTTGCGGTAGATTTGCTAAAAAGTATGGCCCTTCTGTAGGAATATCTAGTAAGTCATTTTTGTTCACATCTTTAATTTGCAAACGTACCTCTGATAGATACTCTTCTAAAGCGCCCGCCTTTTCTATAAAGACAATTTCCAATGGGTAATTTTTTGCATTGCTACGCATAGCCACTGACTCGGCCTTACCAACCCCACCAGATAAGTATGTTATATCACCCACAGTAACAGGGCTTACAGCACTCATATCAGGCTCTGCTGCATCTTCAGGGACCATTTCCTCTGGTGCATCTGTATAAGCATATGAAGCGATTGAAATAGATAGTGCAGAAATAGCAACAAGTGCGGTCAATGTCTGTTTAATCAGTTTCATTTTTATCTCCGTTCAATGTGTTAAACCACTTTAAAATGCTGGCAATTTATATCAACATTCATTATTAGTTTGCGCCCGTTTTAATTGAGTGGGACATGTGATTCAATAAATCGGACTGTTAGCAAATCATAATACTTTTGAAGCGCGTTCACTATATCTTTGAGTTTCTATTCACGCAATTATCATAGAATCTGTTAGTAAACGCCAAGAAGCGCTTACTACGAGTTCCCCTATATTTAAGGTAAAATAGCGCTTTTAAATCAAATCCATTAAACACATGTCATCGCTTCAAGACGAAATCTTCCGCCGCCGTACTTTTGCTATTATCTCCCACCCCGATGCGGGTAAAACCACCCTCACGGAAAAACTACTTTGGTTTGGTGGTGCGATTCAGGTTGCTGGTGAAGTACGTGGCCGCAAGGCAGCTCG
>CAZZDN010000113.1:3015-5380 GCA_964652655.1 uncultured Methylotenera sp. | reverse complement strand
TATTTTAGAAGATACACCTCAGGGAACAACATGGCGCAGCGCTTAAAATCGAGCGCAGTGTTTTATAAGCTTGTTTTTATCTATTATTGAGTGAGTAAGGAACTGTTATGCCAGTTAAATTAACTGCACCACTAGCTTCATCTTTATTGCCAGTGAGCGGTGTGGAGTTGGGTTATGCCGAAGCGCACGTAAGAAAGCCTAATCGTAAGGATGTACTGGTGGTTAAGCTTGCTGAAGGCACGCATGTAGCCGGTGTTTTTACTAAAAATCGCTTCTGCGCAGCACCAGTCGTGCTATGTAAGGATTTTTTAGCACAACAAGCGGGGATTCGTGCTTTGTTAGTGAACACGGGCTGTGCAAACGCCGGCACTGGTGAAGATGGTTTAAAACGTGCGCAACAAAGTTGTGATGCGTTGGCTGATTTGCTCGGCATTCAAGCGAATCAAGTGCTCCCTTTTTCTACTGGCGTAATTTTGGAGCCTTTGCCAGTAGATAAAGTCGTGGCGGGCTTGCCGGCCGCCATCGCTAATTTAAAAGAGGATAACTGGCTGAATGCGGCTGAAGCGATTATGACCACCGATATCGTGGCTAAAGGAACGTCGCGTCAGTTAAACGTGGGTGGAAAAGTCATCACCGTAACAGGGATGAGCAAGGGTTCCGGCATGATACATCCCAATATGGCGACCATGCTAGGTTATATCGCAACGGATGCAGCGATTAGCCAATCTGCGCTTGAAAGCATGATTCAGTATGCGGTGAATAAATCCTTCAATTGCATTACAGTGGATGGTGATACTTCGACTAACGATAGCCTGATTTTTATGGCAACCAATCAAGCAGGCAATGCCGAAGTCACTGAAACTAGCGCAGATTACACAGTGTTACGTGATGCATTCACCGAGGTCGCTGTAGAGCTAGCACAAGCGATTGTGCGGGATGGTGAAGGTGCTACCAAGTTTATGTCAATAGTGGTTGAGCGCGGTCAAAATGAAGAAGAGTGTCGCAAAGTGGCTTATGCTATTGCACATTCTCCTTTGGTGAAAACGGCATTTTTCGCTTCAGACCCAAATTTAGGACGCATTTTGGCTGCGATTGGCTATGCTGGTGTAGATGATTTGGATGTGAATGCCTTGGACTTGTATCTGGGAGATGTCTTGGTGGCAGAAAAAGGTGGCCGTGCAGCCTCCTACTTGGAAGAGCAGGGTTCTGCGGTGATGAGCGAGTCTGATATTACGGTGCGTGTCGTGCTGAATCGTGGAGATGCTACTGTCACCATCTGGACCTGTGACTTCTCCTATGATTACGTGAAGATCAACGCCGACTATCGTTCTTAAATGTTGCATTTAGCTACTGTTTAAAATCGACGTTCTTGATTTTAATATAGCGATACCAAATGAGAGCTGAAAAGAAAACTAAACATGAGCAATAGTGCCCTTAATTTATCGTCCGCTGGCTCGGCAGATAACTTGTCTGTTCCAAAAGTGACAGAAGCAGCTGTTGGTATCGTTCAGCGTGATAATGGCATGGTATTGCTTGGTGAGCGCCCAGTCGGCAAGCCCTGGGAAGGTTATTGGGAGTTCCCTGGCGGCAAAGTGGAGCCTAATGAAACCCCAGCGCAGGCATTGAGCCGAGAGTTGCATGAAGAACTAGGTATTACGGTGACACGTTTTTACTCATGGCTGACACGAACTTACGAGTATGAGGCGCGTTATGATCAAGCTGGAAAATTGGTTACACCGGCTAAGACGGTAAAGCTGCATTTTTTCATTGTGGCCGAGTGGCAAGGTGACCCCGTTGGTTTGGAAGACCAGCAGTTGAGCTGGCAGAACCCAGAAAAACTGACTGTAGGGCCTATGTTGCCGGCGAATACCCCAATTCTTAATGCGCTTAGCCTGGCGCCCATGTATGCCATCACTAATCTGAAAGAAATGGGTCAAGTGCAGTTTCTGGAGCGTTTGAGGATTGCGCTTGAGAATGGCTTGATGATGATACAGGTGCGTGAGCCGCATCTTTCTCGGCAAGATTTAATATTGTTTGCGGAGCATGTGATTGCACTCGCTAAGCCATTTGAAGCCAAAGTTTTTATCAATGGTGATGTGGAAATTGCAAAGCAGTTGAATGCATCAGGTGTCCATTTGTCAGCTCAGCGCTTGATGGAACTCAAAGTTAAGCCAGAAGGGCTGATGGTGGGTGCCTCTTGCCATAATGCAGCGGAATTGACGCACGCAAAATCCTTGGCACTAGATTATGTAACGCTATCGCCGGTCAAGTTAACGTTAAGTCATCCAGATGCTACACCTTTAGGTTGGGATATGTTTAATCAACTAATTGCTGGCTATTCATTGCCAGTGTTTGCGCTGGGTGG
>CAZZDN010000113.1:0-2915 GCA_964652655.1 uncultured Methylotenera sp. | reverse complement strand
TTAGCCCATGCACCTAAATCTATCATCTGACAACGCTTGCTGCAGAATGGTCTAAAAGCATTCTGTAAAGAATATTCCACTAAATTTTTGCAGGTAGGGCATGCGACAAGTCGTTTACTTTGGGTCATGTATTGGTGCCTTGCTGATTACTATGTGATATAGGTATTGTCTAAAGAAGGTATTGTCCTTGAAACGCGAGAGTGATTTGATTCGACATCTGATGTTTATAAATTACACAGCGTTAACGTGAAGTCTACGTCCTCTTCGAATTTCTGTGGCTTTTGAGTGCAATCAAGCGTATTGAATCTAATGTTGATTGCGTATTTATTAGCACTTACCTCAGGGAAGCAATTCAAATTGTCTGGCAGATTGATTTTTAACATTTGCGCTGGTCGGATACCGCCTAGCATTTGTTGATAAATACCATTGGTAGCAACCAGTTTGTTGGTGCTACCACTGCCGCGCAAAATACGTAAGATAATGATAATCGCCTGTTGCATCGGGATGAGTGGTTGAATCCAAGATTCTAAGTCTTGCTTGCGGCGCTCAGTACCTAGCCCTAACCAATAGTGATAGGACGGCACGTCAAATTCACACACGCCGCCTGGTATGCCAGCGCGTTGTTTAATGCTCATTAACCATTCGTTCGCACGTAGGGTTTGACCAAGCTTAGTCGTCTCTGCCCGTAATGCATCTGCAGCTATATTAATGTCTTCCAGTGTTGCTTCTAGTGCTTCTTGGGAAATAATGGGATTGCCAATCAGCATACGCATGGCGGTTTTTTGGCGGTCTAGTTCTTGCAGTAGATCGACCTTAAGCTCGGCACGGTCTACTACATCTAAAATCTGTAACAGTGTAAGCAGTGCGCAGTGGTGCTGAAACTCATGATCCGCGGCAACATTATGCAAAACTTTGGCAAACAAATCCTCTACGCGGAGCAGTGTGCGTATGCGTTCATTAAAAGGATAGTCGTAACTAGGCATGTTTAACAGTTAGATTTAATCATGTAAGCCAAAGGCGTTTTTGGTTAGGCCGCTGTATTGAGTTAAGCTGCATCGAATTATAAAGTTGAACTGGATTATCAAATTTATTTGCTAACTATGCAAGTCTTAATAAGTTTTTTATGAAATTCATTAATTTTTTCGATTAAATCATGCACTGAGCCGCTGTTGTCAATGACGACGTCCGCAAGGTTTCGTCTATTTTCTCGCGAGGTTTGTGCTTGCATCAGCTTTTTTACCTCATCTGCAGTGAGTTGGCTTCGGCTCATCGCGCGCTTGATTTGTAGTGACTCATCGCAATCAATCACTAGGGTGCTATTCGCAATCCCTTGGTAGCGCGTACTTTCGAACAGCAGAGGAACTACTAAAAGTTGATATTGAGGACGTAGTTTTTCTTCATTATTTTTTAATGTTTGCAGGGCTTGTTCATAGATTGCAGGATGTAATAACTGTTCCAACTTGCCCTTTTCATTAGCGTCGTTAAAAATATGCTGGCGAAGTTTGCTGCGGTTTAGCGTCCCATCAACGTTGAAAAAACATGCGCCAAAAATCTGCTGGATATCATTGAGTAGCGGGCTACCGGCAGCGGTTAGTTCATGCGCAATGACATCTGTATCGACCACGGGTACGCCCAGACGAGCGAAATGTTTAGATGCTTCGCTCTTGCCAGAGCCGATGCCGCCAGTGAGAGCAACGACGTACATGGTCGATTATGGCAGATAGAACGAAGCCAGCGTTTGCCCGAAAAACAATGCCGCAATCCCGCCTATCGCTAAAAAAGGACCAAATGGCATCGGTACTTCTTTCCCTCGCTTGGTGAGTAGAATCAAAGCAATACCGATGATCGTGCCGAGTGTCGAGGATAGTAGTATGACCGCAGGCAGTAGTTGCCAGCCGAACCATGCACCAATTGCAGCTAATAACTTGAAATCACCATAGCCCATGCCTTCTTTGCCTCGAATTAGCTTAAATAGCCAGTAAACAGACCATAAGACCAGATATCCGGCCATTGCGCCGATGACAGCAGATTTTAAGTCTGTAAATCCTGTATTTAGATTAAATAAAATGCCTAGCCAAAGTAGCGGTAGCGTGATGTCATCGGGCAATAGTTGAGTGTCAAAGTCAATAAAAGTCAGCGTAATAAGCGCTAGCGCAAATATCCATGCCATCAAGGTGATGCTGGAGTAGCCAAATTTCCAGCTGATGGTGCCAATTAAAACGCCAGTCAGTGCTTCAATGAGGGGGTAGCGCATGCTGATGGAGGTTTTGCATCCTTTGCAGCGCCCTTTCAGGGCTAGATAGCTAATAATAGGGATATTCTCTAGCGCAGAGATTTTGTGGCCACAATGTGGGCACGCAGAGCGTGGGTGGCATAGGTTATATTTGGTTGTGGCAGGAATTTCTTTTCCTTGTAGTTCAAGGCAGTTGTTGTGCCACTCTTGTTCCATCATTTTAGGAAGTCTGTGAATAACAACGTTCAAGAAGCTACCAACCATGAGGCCGATGAGTGTTGAGAGTGTAATAAATAAGGTGTTGTTTTGTTGAAGGATATTAGATATTTCATTTAGTGCATCAGGCATGGTAATCCTTTAGTCTGGCTTGTTATGGGCATCTCTTCAAGATAAAACTATAGCGTGCCGTTAACTAACTGTAAACTTAATGCACGGTCTTAGCGTTAAATGATTGGCGCTATCATGATGTACTTTGGGTTGCTAGCTTGAAATTTAGGCAAGACGCCACCAATATAGAGTTGATAACTAATATTATAATAGAGCCGTAATTTGTATTAAGGAAACAATATGACAGACACTAATCATCAACTGAAAGCAGCTGAACTCATTCAAGCTGAGATGCATCATCCTGAGTGGGATGAGCCTATTATTTGCCGTGTTGAGGTTGATTTGCCAAGTTGGT
>CAZZDN010000112.1:0-5574 GCA_964652655.1 uncultured Methylotenera sp. | reverse complement strand
TCTGGCGTTAAGCGGAAGAAGCCTTTACTTGGTGTTTCCATAAAGTCTTCACGCTCTATCCATAGCTCTTTGGAAAGCTGTACGGTGCGCTTGCCCAGTTCTGGTTTGAGTGGGTGATTAGGAGCAAAGCAGTCTTCGCTTTGACCTTCTGGGTAGTTATCAATCACCAGTTTAATTGGGTCTAGCACGGCAATACGGCGCTCTGCGTCTGTGTTCAACACTTCACGCATGCAATCTTCCAAAATGCTGTATTCAATCCAAGAGTCTGCTTTGCTTACACCGATACGGTCGGTAAATAGTTTAAAGCCAGCAGGCGTATAGCCGCGGCGGCGCGCACCCGCAATGGTTGGTAGGCGTGGATCATCCCAGCCGTTGACGTGTTTTTCTTCTACCAATTGAATCAGTTTACGTTTCGAAAGCACCACGTAAGTGAGGTTTAAACGTGCAAATTCGTATTGTTTTGGCAATGGGTGCGCTAATAAACCAGCTTCTGCCAAACGCTCCAACAACCAATCGTAAAATGGGCGTTGGTCTTCAAACTCTAGCGTGCAGATAGAGTGAGTAATGCGCTCTAATGCATCTTCAATCGGGTGGGCAAAGGTGTACATCGGGTAGATGCACCATTGGTCGCCAGTATTATGGTGGTGCGCACGACGCACACGGTAAATCGCAGGGTCGCGCATATTGATGTTTGGCGATGCCATATCAATTTTAGCGCGTAGCACCATGCTGCCATCGGCGTGTTTGCCATCACGCATTTCGCGGAAACGCGCTAAGTTTTCCGCAACGGTACGTTGACGGAAAGGTGAGTCTTTGCCTGCCTCGGTCAGCGTACCTCGGTTAATACGCATTTCATCTGCGCTTTGCTCATCTACATAGGCATGACCGTTTTCAATCAGGCTTTCAGCCGCGCGGTACATAAAGTCAAAGTAGTTACTAGCGAAATACAGGTTACTCTCGTTAGCGTTATCCCAGCCAAAGCCCAGCCATTTCACGGCATCAGAAATGCTGTCTACGTATTCTTGGCTTTCTTTTTCTGGGTTGGTGTCATCAAAACGCAAATGACAAACGCCATCAAAATCGCGCGCCAAGCCAAAGTTTAAGAAAATAGATTTGGCGTGGCCAATATGCAGGTAGCCGTTAGGCTCGGGTGGGAAACGCGTGCGGATTTTCGCAGCATCCACCGCACCAGTGTCTTGATGCGCCGCATCACCGGGGCTACCAGCCCACTTTTTGGTGGCATATTTATGTTGAGAAAGGTCTTTCTCGATAATGGCGCGAATGAAGTTAGAGGCCGCAGGGATTGGTGTTTTTTCAGATGACATAGCAACAAATTTAATTAAAGTTGCCGTTATTTTACACCAGCTTAACCGCTTGTATGAGCCGCTGTAAAAATTGATTATATAAAGCAGATTTCGGCACGATTTTCTATACCTCTATTTAAAAAAACGCAACGCCAATATTGCTAAACATAGCTTATCTATTGGCCTATGCTAAACTTAGGATATGACAAATAGCCTGACTTTCCCCATATTAAAACTCCTTGCTGATGGTAAGTTTCACTCCGGCGAGGCCATTGCACAGCATTTTAATGTGAGCCGCGCCACGGTATGGAACGCATTGCAATACGCGGAAAGCTTAGGTGTTGAGATTTTTTCAGTGCGCGGGCGCGGCTACAAGCTACCGCACGCAGTCACGCTATTAGATAAGCAAGCCATTACCAGCAACATGCGCCAAGAGGATACATGGTTAAACGTGGAAGTCTTTGACACACTATCCTCCACCAACAGTTATTTAATGCAAAACATGAGCAGTAAAACACATGGCACTTGTGTGATAGCCAACCTGCAAACCAATGGACGAGGCCGTCGCGGTCGAGAATGGCAAGCGAGCTTGGGCGCAAGTTTAACGTTTTCACTCTTGTGGCGGTTTCAATGTGGTGCAGCCGCGCTATCTGGCTTAAGTTTAGCCGTTGGTGTCGCACTAATTCGCGCACTGCATGATGTAGGGGCTAGCGCAGCACAGCTCAAATGGCCAAACGACATATTAGTGAACCAGAAAAAGCTGGCAGGCATCTTGATTGAGTTGCAGGGCGATATGGAAGGCCCTAGCACAGCAGTCATTGGGGTAGGAATCAACCTGCAACTGCCAGAACAGGTTGTGCATAAAATTGACCAACCAGTGACAGATTTAGCACACGCCTCAACCGTCAGCGTCAACCCAAATGTTTTAATGGCAAAGCTGTTGGCGCATCTTGCGGAAGTATTAGCGATCTTTGAGAAATCTGGTCTTGATGCACTGCGTGAAGAATGGACTGCGCACCACACCTACCATCAGCGGCCTGTGCGCATGCTGATGCCTGACGGTAGCGAAGTGGCAGGCATCGTGCAGGCGATTAGCGACAACGGCACCTTGATTGTAGAAACCGCAAATGGATTGCAGAAGTTTATGTCGGGTGAAATCAGCTTACGTAGTACGCGTTAATTGTTGATTTTAACAGCCAACTCTCCAGCCGAGTCTATGACAATTAGGCATAGACTCGGCCACGCAATCTACATTGACGGACTCAGAGATACTCGAGTTAATATTTCAGCGTTAAACCTACGTTAATTGAGCGCCCCATGCCTGGTACAGATAAGCCGCGTGTTACCGTTGTGCCCATAGTCGCACCCTGACCTAAATACGCACCACCTAGTGGGTCATAGTAAAGTTTATCGAAGATATTTTCCACACCTAAATCTAGGCGTGCTTGCTTCCACTCGTAACTGGTATAAAAATCAAACAAAGTGTAGCCAGCAGTTTTAAACTCTTTGCGCACCGTTTGCACTTCGTTTTTACTATCCACGATTTTTGCTTGAAATTTATTAGACCACTGGCCAAACTGATGCTCTAATGCCAACTTAGCATTCAACGGCATGATGTTATACAAGTTATCATCACTGGTATTATTTTTACCGCGCAAATAGCTTAGGCTAGCTATTGCATCAAATCTACCTAGGCCTGTATTTTGGGCTAAAAGCATCTTTCCAGATACATCTAGGCCATATATTCGAGCCGATTGATTATCTAAACTTAAATTCGTAAAACCATCAGTGCGAGTATTGCAAGTTTTGCCTACTTGCGCACATGCCACAGCATCAATATAGCCATCCACATAAGTGAAATGTGGCGTGACTTTTAAATACCAATGTTGCTGACCAGCATCGTGCCAATGCCCTGAAACACTGACTTTATGCGCGATCTCTGGCTTTAAATTTAGATTTCCGACATAGCCGTTACCATCGCCATAGAGATTGTTCATATTCATCACCATGGTATTCGTGTTTGACCAAGCAAAACGCTCGTACACGTTTGGTGAGCGGGTTTTCATGGCATAGCCAGCCTCAAAAGTTTTTTCTGCATCTGGCGTAAAACGAGTGAAAGCCGTGACATCAATATTGTTATCGGTTTTTGAGCGATCTGCGGCGTTAAAAGCATCAGCAGCGGGTTTGTAGCCCGGCATTGTCATCATCCCCATAGGAATGGTAACTGCATTGTTATACCCAACAACAGTGCCTGCATCCATCTTGACGAAACTACTGCGTAGCCCAAGTTGAGAAAACCACTGCTCATTCCACTTTGCATCCCATTCTGCAAATACATCATAACGATCTCGCTGACCGCGATTAATATTCAAAAAGGCATTTGGCCCCATCATGGTATTTGCACCTACCGGGGTTAATGGGCTTTGAGATGGATCCCACCAATCATCTAGGCGATAGCGTTGAAGCTCTGTACCTACACGCAGGATGTCACGTTGCGAAAGATTAATATCACCTTTCAACACAAATCCTGTCGTTCTGCCCTCAGTATCCATCGGCATACCCGGAACATCGTTTGGAGAGGCAGCCATTGCATCTTTTTTGTACCAATACTGCTTATCTTTACCAAACTGCATACTATGACGGGTTCTTTCATGGTAGGTGCGCGCCTCTAACTTACCCCAATCATATTTACCTTTGTAACTTAAGTTATATTGCTCACTTTTGTTACCTGTCATATCCATACGCTGATTCACAAAACCTTGATAAGGAATATCTTGCAAGCCTAATTTAAACTCAAGCAAGTGATTTTCATGTTGCAGACCAAAGGCTAAAGCATGATTACGTGACTCATAAGCCGTAGAGCCAACTTCATCACCACCTAACCAACCTCTTAAAATAGCGGATCGACCAGCCGCTTTAAACTTGCCGCCTGCTTGGTAGTTATTCGCTTCCACCGTTGAGCCTGTGTAGCTCATATACATTTGCTCGTTCGCCACACTGGCAGATAGATTCACGCCACGCGCATTGTTATTGCTGCGGTAAAAAGTGTTGATTTTCCCTTCCACTAACAAACCATGGCCGGCTTCTGCAAACTCAGGCGATTTAGAATCCACAACAATGGTCCCAGCGATGCTGTCACCGCCCATACTGACTGGCGTGATACCAGCGAGTACTTGTATAGCATTGACATTGGCAGGATCAATATAAGAAAGTGCTGGGTTCATGTGGTTGGCACAACTGGAAATTAAATCCATGCCATCCACTTTAATGCGAATGCGGTCATCGGCTAACCCGTGAATCACGGGTAAACTAGAAACGCCACCCGCATGATATAAACTGACACCAGGTTCATTTAATAACAAAGAAGCTGTGTCACTCGTATTGACTGAGTCAGCTTGTTCATTTGCCAATGAATGGGCGACAACATCTACACTAGGCAAATCTAAATGCTCTGCATAAGCGGTCATTGGTGAAACACCAAGTAAGCAAGAGGTTAAAACACTAGGGACAAAAACAGTTGGTGTTAAAATAGCTTGAATAATCGATTTTCTCTTTAATGCAAATTGCTTCATAACCTCGCCCTTATTAATAAACTGCGCGAATTATACGCTTTGAAAAATTTACTGGAATGTGACATATCGTCGCATCTGTGTGCGTAAAAATGATCCTAACAATCGACGCTGGCAATACAAAAACCAAATGGGCATTATTTGATACGCACGGCAATATTCGCCATCAAGATGCGTGTTTTAACGCAGAGATTGCAACAGCAGAACTACTACCTAACACACTCCACTGCTCGCAAATTGTGATTTCTAATGTGGCAGGTGCACAACATGCAGAAAAGCTAGAAAAGCGGCTTCAACCCCACCAAGCGACGATCACTTGGATTAAAGCCAGCAAACAAGCGGCGAATATGACTAATCAATATAGCCAACCTGAAACACTAGGCACAGACCGATGGGCAGCACTGATTGCCGCATGGCATTTACAACAATCAAGCTGTGTAGTCGCGAATGCCGGCACTGCAACCACCATAGACGCAGTGATTCACCATGAAGCTGATGGCAAACCATACGGAGAGTTTGTTGGCGGTATGATCTTACCGGGCATCGACCTAATGCAGCAAAGTTTAGGCACTGGAACGGCACAACTACCCAAAAACATCACCCATGCACCAGCAGAAGCCAAAGGTGTCATTAGCCCATTTGCCTCCACAACTGCCAATGCAATCTATAGCGGCGCGATTATCGCCACATCTGGCGCAATT
>CAZZDN010000111.1:0-5636 GCA_964652655.1 uncultured Methylotenera sp. | reverse complement strand
GCTTGGCTTTCAGATTGGGCATCCTGTTTAGATTTTAGCTCTTGTTCAATTTCGGCCTTGAGCGTCGCCTTTAATTTGTCGATATCTTCCTTCTTCTCGAAAGACCCTAATTTGACACGATTTTCACCTGGCGCAGCATAAATTTGCTGCGTTGCGCTATCGACATATAGATCTAATGCAGACGCAGAGTTGCTTAATGATGCGCTCATGATAGATAAAGAGGCTATTGCTATTCTGTTTATATTCATACTAATCACCAGTTGGTAAAAAGGTTGTCAAAGCTTGTAAATGGTGTTTTTTGAGATAGATGATCAAGCATCTAAATATGTCAGCATTCATTCGCATCGGCTTGTATCACATGCGTTAAAGTCGCTGTCATCTATGCCGCTGGGTTTAGGGGCTGATTTGAAGCACGAGTTAAATATTACATTAATATGACATTTTCATGAATAAAATACATGAATGCTCGCTTGGAGTTATAGTGAAGGCGCTACTAGGATTAAGCTCGGTTAGTTAGCTTGAAGCTAATATTGCGTTATCTAGGAAAGATAATGAATAGGTGCTGATGTTATTCAGGCTAAGGGGGCGACTGCATTTTTGTTTGCTCAAAACTTCTACGATTCTTTGTTTGATATATGTCCCAGTGACTTACAAGCGCTATCCCCATCGCACCCACAAAGTTATCCACATAAACTGTGGAGTTAAATAAGCATGTGTCGTCATCGAATTTTTCTTATCGAACGCAAGGTTCATGAAGCTTGAACCTTGCGTGAACTTTAATTGCCAGTAAGCAAGCTCAGTGGAGTCACATTAACTTTTTTAGTAGATATCTAGTTTTTTAAGCGACTTTTTATCGTAAGGATTACCAACAATAATGGGATAGTCTTTAAAATTTTTAGATACGACACTCTTTGTCTCATCAAACCCCTGAAAGGTAATGCCCATCAATTGCGACCAGGTGTAAATAAAGTCTGCGTTGCTGTATTGTCTGTCTAGAATTTCCGGGTTTTTAAGCAAGTCGTTAGTAAACCAGTCTTTAGACGACCATGTTATGAACGGAACAGCATACATTGGCAATGTTGGTGCGTACTCATTTCTACCTTGGAACTCATGATCGTTCGAGTCAAAAACATCATCGCCATGATCAGAAAAGTAAGTCAACATGCTGTGCTGATGCGTTGATTTGAGTCTTTGAATCAATTCGTAAACAATGGTGTCGTTATAGCGCACTGCATTGTCATATTCATTAATTTTCTGAATTTTGTCTGCAGACAACCCTGCGTAAAGGTTTTTACTATCTTTAAAGTGCTCAAATGATTTTGGATAGCGGTATTTATAAGACATATGTGTGCCAATTAAATGCACAATAATGAGCTTCTTCTCCGCGGTGTCTTTTAATGTCTCGCTAAACGGCTCTAATACTTTCTCATCAAAGCTGTATGAGTTCTGAGAGCGCGCATTATTAAGCCATATTTGTTTATCTGTCTGTTTTGCAAAAGTGGTTAAGATAGTATTTCTGGCAGTTAATGTTTGTTGATTACTGATCCAGAATGTTTTATAGCCAGCCTGCTTCATCATGGCAATCAAGGTCGGTTTGGTTTTGTATAAATCAGGTTGAGTTTGATCTGCAAAGCTTAATATCTGCTCTAGACTTTCTATCGTATTTGGTCTTGAGGCATACACGTTCTTGAAAATAGACAGTTCGTCTTTAATTGAGCTTAGTTTTGGATTGGTATCACGATGGTAGCCATAAAGCCCAAAATGCAAGCGTGTTGATGACTCGCCAATCACAATCACAACTGTCGTTGGTGAAGGTTTGCTTGCTTCTTTAAGGTGGCTTAACGGTTCAGATTGATTGAATTTCATTAAAAATGACTCAACCTCTTTTAACTCTCTTTGATAGTTTGAATAGCCTAATATTAGTTGCCATGGTGGCGCAGAGATTAAATGTTTCTTTAGATTCTTGAATGCAACACTAGTTTTTCCTTCGATTGCGGCTTTTTTAATCGGATGAGCAAAAAATAACACCAAGATGATGAGTGCAAAAATGTAGCCTTTCTTGCTCGATATATCCAAATGACTTGGAATTTTTCTCCATATCAGTATTGGGATGATTGAGAAAACGACAAACTTTAACAAAATAGAAAAACTGAAATAGTTTTTCAGGTATTCGCTGGATTCAGCATTGTTTGATTCAAAAATAATAAAAATCAAACTTTGCGAAAGCTCCTGTTTGTAAATTAAGAAATAACCAAAAGCTGGTAAGGCGAATAGCCAAATAGCTACGCCTAATATTCCACTTACTTGCTTTGTATATTTTGGCAACAAGAATATTGGAATCAGCCAAATAACAGTCGTTAGCGTGCTGTCTTTTAACCCTTCAAAAGAGGTAATGCCTGATGTGGATAGTAAAAGTTGTGTTGTACTTGTTAGGTACCAAAAAAGCAGATATGTCCAACCAATATGAGGCCAAAAAGAAGCTCTAGCGTTTGTTGTGTTCAAGACAAGGTAACTTTCTAAGTGTGATTTAAGATGAAAAACATTCTTCACACAGCTGGCAATTTGCACGCCATTAGCAGGTTTTCTAAAAACTCTAATTTAAATCAGTCGGTTACAGTTTTATTTGTTTTAAGCCGCCTCTAAATTTTTCAAAAAGTCTGCAAGTGCTGTAGGAAAAGCCATACAAATTTTGCATGGATTAGTGCTGGCTAGTGGGCGAGGTTTAACGGGTGCATGGATAAATCTTACGTAATTTCATGAAAATAGGCGAAGACATTGGGCGAGAATTGCTTTTATTTAAAATCAAATGCATCATGATGGTGCAGTAGTAGGTAAAGTGAGTATAGAAGTCACGTATAGGTAGTGCCTTTAATCTCAATTCTAAATAATCAATTAAAAACTTTCCAAAATGATGCAGGCTCATGTCCCGACACTTTTTCTAGTCATTATTACTGTTAGCTTCATGTTGTCAATTGCGCTTGCTTTTGCAGGAGGGCGTCAAAAACCAGAGCTGATGCTATGGTCAACTAGCTTCGCCTTCCATGGGCTGGCCTATGTTTTATATAGTTTGAGAGGTGAGGTCAGTGACTTTATCAGTATCGTTGGCGCGAATATACTGATTTCTTCAATCTTTGCTATTCTTGCGGAAGGTTTTTTCTATTTCTTAAAGCGCACCGCACCCAGAGTATTAATCTGGAGTCCTGTTGTATTCATTGCCACCAGTTTCTCATTTCTGCTAGATCACTTGGCATTAAGAATTATCATCGGCTGTGCTGTTTTTGCACTTCAAGGGTTGTTACTGCTTTATTTCGTTGCAAAAAACAATCATTTAATCGTTGGGCGTGGCAAATATATTTTTGCAGCCAGTGCGTTCATCGAGTCCTGCATCCTTGTTTCACGCGCTGTGATTTTATCCCAAGGCTATAGCATTTCTACACTGACGGTTGCTGATCCACTCAACACAATTACTTATTTGTGCAGTATTGTTTGTTTGATTCTGCTGGTGATTAGTCTTTTCTTGATGACATGGGAGCGTGATGAGTATGCACTTCTGCAGAGTGAGCTCGGGTTGAAGGCTGCCGTTGCAATGGCAGAGCAACAGCATCAGGAGCTAGAGGTAACCTTAAAAACCGCTAATGATGGTATTTATATCATTGATGAAAATGGTTTGCTTATTGATGCGAACGACGCCTTTTTACAAATGCATCAGTTTGATAAAACGGTGATTGGTCAGCTGCACGTGCAAGATTGGGATACGCAGTTAGAGGACAGGCTATTGCATTCATACGCTCAACGCGTGAGAGACGGCGAGCAAAAAATGATTTTCGAAACGGTTCATCGCTGTCGGGATGGCCAGTGTTTGAGTGTTGAAGTCAGTGCAAATGCCTTAGTGCGCGGAGGTCAGCAGGTTGTGTATTGCGCAGCTAGGGATATTTCAGATAGAAAACAATTGGAAACTCAGTTGCTTGCTCAAGCACATTTCGACTATTTAACAGGTTTGAATAATCGAAGGTATTTTGTAGAGCTATCTGAAAGCGAGTTGTTAAGAGCGAAACGTTACCAAAAGAATTTATCATTACTTATGTTAGATATTGATGATTTTAAACATATTAATGACACCTATGGACACAAGGCTGGCGATATTGTCCTCATGCAACTCGCATTCATATGCCGTAACATTTTGCGTGAAATTGATATTATCGGCCGGCTGGGTGGTGAGGAGTTTGCGGTAGTCTTGCCAGAAACGAGCGCTGATTACGCAGTTGAAGTAGCAGAGCGGCTAAGAGAAGCAGTGGCACTCGCTAGTATATCGGTTAATGACAATACTAGCCTCCAAATAACCGTCTCAATTGGCGTCACATCGTTGGCAGACTGTCATGATAATATTGACGCATTATTATTATCAGCCGATAAAGCGTTATATCTGGCAAAGGGTGCGGGTAAGAACCAAGTCTTCAGCGCTTAGTCCATATAATCTCTACCGATAATCAGTCGTTTGAGCGGATCAAAGGCCTCGCTAATTTGGAAAGCCAACGAGCTTTATAGCAAGCAAGTCTAAAATTGGTTGCTCATTCACTCAATCATTTGTAAATCAAGTAAAGGGCTTCTTATGACAAACAAGGCAATTATCCTTCAAGCAGGTGGTGGATACAATAAAGTAACGATTGGGACGAAAGAGGCTGCAGCGCCTAAGCCGAACGAGATGACAGTAAGACTCCACGCTAACTCACTCAACTATCATGATTTTGCTGTAGTGAGCGGTATGTGGGGCCCCGTTGAGCCAAGAATCCCAATGGCTGATGGTGCTGGAGAGGTTGTTGCCGTGGGTAGCGAAGTGTCTGAATTTAAGGTTGGCGATCATGTAGTAAGTACGTTTTTCCCTACCTGGGTGGCGGGTGAGCCTTTAGTGCAAGGTTTCTCTACCGTGCCAGGTGATGGTGTGGATGGTTATGCCCGTGAGTTGGTCACTGCCTCTGCACAATCCTTTACCCATGTACCCAAGGGATGGAGTCATGTTGAAGCATCAACCTTGACCACAGCCGCTTTAACTGCATGGCGTGCGTTAATGTCTGATGACCATTTAAAAGCAGGTGACACGGTACTCATTCAGGGGACAGGCGGGGTTTCAATCTTTGCGTTGCAGTTTGCAAAAATGGTAGGAGCCACCGTGATTGCCACTTCGTCTAGTGATGAGAAGTTAGCCCGTTTATCCAGTATGGGGGCTGACCACGTCATCAATTACAAAAAACATAGTAACTGGGGTGAGGTTGCCCTTAATCTTACGAATGGTCGTGGAGTCGATCACGTGGTTGAAGTGGGTGGCCCTGCTACGCTTGAGCAATCGATGATAGCGAGCCGAGTCGGTGGCCATATTTCCGTTATTGGTATTTTGACGGGGCTAGGTGGTGAGTTGAATATCGTGACCGCATTGATTAAGCAATTACGTTTACAAGGCGTGCTCGTTGGTAACCGCACTCAGCAACAAGACATGGTGCGTGCAATTGAGGCTAATGGCATAAAACCAGTCGTCGATAAAGTTTTCCCGTTAGAAGATATCGTTGCGGCATTTAAGTACCAAGAGACGAACCGTCACTTTGGTAAGATTTGCCTGGAAATGTAGTGCTTGGCTATTGAAG
>CAZZDN010000110.1:0-5637 GCA_964652655.1 uncultured Methylotenera sp. | reverse complement strand
GACATCTGTATAAAGGCGAGCCGTTTTCGGGTTATAGTTACCTGTTGAAACATGCCCATAATACTTAAGCCCGCCAGCCTCACGCCGCATTACCAATAACATTTTGGCATGGGTTTTCAAACCAACAATTCCATAGACTACTTGTGCGCCAACTGACTCTAAATCTTCTGCCCAGTTGATATTGGCCTCTTCATCAAACCGAGCTTTAAGCTCTACCACCGCCATCACCTCTTTGCCACGGCGCACTGCCTCTTGCAGTAATTTGAGCATACGTGGGTCTGAACCGGTGCGATAGATAGTTTGCTGAATAGAAAGTACATCGGGGTCATTGACCGCCTCACGCAAGAAATCAATCACTGATTCAAAGCTCTCATAGGGCTGATGAATCAGAATATCCTGCTGCTTCAGCTGGGTGAAGAACGACTGATTAGGGACCAACTGCTGGCTAGTTTGTGGTTCATATGACTTAAACTTGAGATGATCACCTTCTGCTAAATCTGCCAACTGCATCAAGCGACCTAGGTTCACCAAGCCGTTCACACGGTAGAGAGATTGTTTAGGTAAATCAAACTGTTGTAACAACAATTTCGCTAGTTTTTCATCGCACCCATGTGACACTTCCAACCTGACAGCTTCGCCAAAATGCCTCTGTACCAAGCCTTTTCTGAGTGCTGTACGCAGGTTTTTCACATCTTCTTCATCTACCGCCAAGTCTGAGTGCCTAGTAACTCTAAATTGAGAGAAACAAAGCACTTCACGCCCTGTAAACAAACTCGCCAAATGTGCACGGATAATACTAGATAAAGAGACAAACTTTTGTTGCTTGCCACTTAGATGCTTAGGTAGCTTAATCAAGCGCGGCAATGCTCTTGGCACTTTAACAATCGCAACATTATTATTGCGCCCAAACGCATCGGTACCACCGAGTGACACAATAAAGTTTAAAGATTTATTCGCCACTTGTGGAAATGGGTGTGATGGATCTAAGGCAACGGGAACCAACAAAGGTCGAACATTCGCTTCAAAATAACGTGCCACCCAGCGCTTTTGCTCTAATGTACGCTCAGCGTTAGAAACAAGGTAAACACCCGCATCTGCCAGTGCTGGCATCAGGTCATTATTAAAAATCTCATACTGTTGCTCGACTAAAGCATGAGCAACTTTTGATATTTCTAAGTAGCTTTGTACATTTACATCCGTCTTTTTCTCATTATCACGCATTGCATCCACGTGTGGTGCTGCGCGTACTTCAAAGAACTCGTCTAGATTAGAAGAAACGATACAAAGAAAACGCAGACGCTCCAACAATGGATACTCTGTATTTTGCGCTAGGCTAAGTACGCGCGCATTAAACGCTAATATACTGATGTCTCGATTGAGTAATTTAAGAGGGGAGTTAACTGAACGCATGATATTTTTTTAATGAATTATTTTATTCAGCATAATTTCAAATTGTGACAGTATCATGAAAATTCACAAAAGCCTTCAATCTATATCCGAGTAGAGCCGCTACTGAAGACCATCATCAGTCTATTGATTAAACTTCATCTAACGCATTTAACAGTTGTTGCGCCTTCTGCTGAATCAATATTCGCTCTTCTTCATTAAAGCGATTGAGATTTTTTACCATCAACACTGTTCTTGGATTATTCAGTAGCGTTTGCTCATGTTTGATTAAGAAGTTCCAATATAGCGCAGTCACAGGGCACGCGCTTGAAGAAGTTTTTAAATCAGGCTTATAGCGGCAATGATTGCAGTAGTTACTCATCCGCTTGATATAAGCGCCACTGGCAATATAAGGCTTGCTAGTAAATCTCCCATGATTAGCATTTAACGCCATACCGACCACGTTAGGTAACTCAACCCAATCGACAGCATCTACATACACAGCCAAATACCAATCTGCAAGTTGCTTGGGCTCAATTTCAGCTAACAAACCGAACATGCCTGTTACCATTAAACGCTGGATATGGTGCGCATAACCATAACGCATAGTCTGTGTGATAGTCTGGCGCATACAGTTCATATGGGTATTGCCCGTCCAGTACCATGCCGGTAAATCTCGATGATGTGCGTAGTGGTTAGCCTTTGCCATCTGTGGCATATCTAACCAATATAACCCACGAATAAACTCTCGCCAACCCAGAATTTGTCGAATAAACCCTTCCGCACTGGCTAGCGGTAAATTTTCTTGTGCATAAGCGTGCGCGACTGCGTCTATGACCTCTTTGGGATGCAGTAACTTGAGATTGAGCGATGAGGATAAAAGTGAGTGCCAGAGAAACGCACCTGAAGCGAGTTCACTTTGCCACATTGCATCTTGGTGCGTACCAAAGTCTGCTAATTTATAATCAACAAAATGTTGTAAAAAAATTAACGCCTGCGCTCTCGTGACTGGCCAACAAAACTGCTGAAGCTCACCAGGGTGGGCTGGGAAATAGCGCTCTACATCAGCAAAGACTGCCTCTATTATGTCATCTACTTCAAACCTAGGTAGGTCTGGAATCGCCTGCGGACCATGTTTATCAAATGACTTGCGGTTTTCATGATCGTAATTCCACTTTCCGCCAACTGGTGCATCTGCGTTCATCAGCACTTGATAGCGCCTCCGCATGTATCGATAAAAATACTCCATGCGTAAGTGCTTACCATTGCCAGCCCATTGCTTAAATTCTGATTGGCTACACATGAAAAACGTGTCATCACGAACGATGAGCGGTAAAGTTAACTTTTCAGTACAATCATTGAGCGTTTTTAAAACACGATAGTCACCAGGCTCACATACTATTACCCTTTGCGGATTATATTCAGCTAGCAAAGCAAGCCATGCACTGGATAAATCTGCAAAATCATGTTGACCCAGTTGCAAGTAGCATAAAGGGTAACCCTGTGCTCTCAAGGTTTCTGCAAAGTGCCGCATCGCTGATAGAAACAACGCGATCCGTGCTTTATGTGACCATACGTGTGTCGATTCATACGGCGCCTCTATCATAAGCACCATATCTTGCTGAGGGTCAAAGTCGTCTAATGCTGGATTGTCCAAATTTAGCTGGTCACCCAGTATCACTATCAAATTTTTCATGATTTCTTTGCGCTTTGCTTACATGCAGTTGAGCAGTATTTCACCGCATCCCAATTCTTTGACCAAGATTTACGCCAAGTCATCAAACGCCCGCATCGTGCGCAGATTTTGCTGGGGAGATAAGATTTATTACCTTTAAATGCTGTGTGGGTGGCGTGTGACATTCTACAAAGACTATCACCAGGGCCTTAGGTTCAAGGCTGATGTGACTTTAAGCTTAAATCATTTGCAATACGGCAAATCTGGGTAAATGTTTCAGCCACTAATGCAGAGCGCCCAACCAAGGCGCCATCAATATCTGGCATACTTAACATTTCTTGTGCATTATCAGCTGTGATGCTACCACCATAAATAATGCGTATGCGATTTGCAAACCCGGAATCTCTTGCCGCAATAAGCTCGCGTATAAAAGCGTGCATGGCTTGCGCCTCATGTGGGCTTGCATGCTGACCAGTTCCGATTGCCCAAACTGGCTCATAAGCGACCACCATATTGAGTTGTTTAGCACGTGCAAAGGTGGCGTCATCTAAACTGTGCAGCATATTCAGCACTTGCCTTTTCACCACCTCTTCGGCCAGACCCGAATCACGCTCAGCCTGCGCTTCACCAACACAGTAAATAGGTGTTAAGCCGCCCTCTAAGGCTCTCAAGAAACGTTGTGCAGTAACCTCGTGACTTTCTAATCTGAGCATGCGTCGCTCAGAATGCGCAAGAATGACAAACTGACAGCCAAACTCCGCAATCATGGCAGCTGAAATACATGATGTGTAAGCACCAACGTCATACTGGCTCACATTTTGCGAACCCCACAGCAAATTACTACCACTCAGCAACTGTTGCGCTTGGAATAGATACACATAAGGCACGCATACTGCAAAATCTACCGCATCGAGCCCTTTAAGATTTGCAAGCAACTGCAACAATAACGTTTGATTGCCCGCCAGGGTGCCATGCAATTTCCAATTACCTACTATCAAGGCTCGGCGTAAATTCATGATTATTTAATCATCTGTCTATCATTGACCAATACTTACGAATAGCACTGAATAAAAAAAGCATCGCTTATGCTTACTCACTTTAGCCTACTTCGCTAATAAATTTTTAATTGCACATGCCGCCGCAGTAAAACCGAACGGAGCGGTGACACACACACTAGAACCATAGCCGGCACAGTTAAGCCCTGTCACACCAGTACCTGTCTCTACGTCACAAGCCACATCAGGTTTAATCACAGCCTCGTCAGAGTAGACTGCCTGTATACCAAATTTCACAGATTTTTTTGAATTTGTCGCTTTAGGAAACTGATAATCGCGCCTTAGCTGGTTACGCACTTTTGCCAACAAGCGATCACCAGATACATGTGCTAAGTCAGCCACTTGAATACGTGTAGGGTCTAATCTACCCCCTGCCGCACCTACCGTCACTATTGGTAATTTTTGCTGACGGCAATAAGCGGCAATCGCTACTTTAGCTTTAGCATCATCAATACAATCAACCACATAATCATATTGCCGACCAAGCATCTCGCCTACATTTTCAAGCGTCACAAAATCTTCAATTTCATGCACACAGGCAAATGGGTTAATCGTCAATATACGCTCACGCATCGCCGTCACTTTGGCTTTACCAAACGTGCCGTCTAACGCATGCAATTGGCGATTGACATTAGACTCAGCCACATTATCTAAATCTATTAAGGTAATCGTACCTACCGCATTACGTGCTAGCGCCTCTGCAGCCCAGCTACCAACACCACCGATACCAATCACGCAAAGATGCGAAGACTGCAGCTTCGCCAGCCCCTCTGCGCCATAAAGCCGTGCTACACCACCGAATCGGCGTGCTATATCTGGCGTATCTACGTTCAATGAAGCAACGGTAGCAGACATCAGATTTCCAATACCACAAAAGCGGCGGCTAAGTTTTTCTCATCGCTGATACTAATATGCGTTTTAATAATATTTTTTGATGCTAAAAAATCCTGTAATGCAGGTGCAAACACCAACATAGGTTTACCTAGATCATCATGAGAAACCGCAATATTCTGTAAAGTAGCGGGCGCACGCAAACCCGTGCCCAACGCTTTAGAAAAAGCCTCTTTTGCAGCAAATCGTTTTGCTAAAAAGCGCGCTTTAATATTAGATTGCAAATAACTTGGCATTTCGCTTTCAGCCAAAATCTTTTTTGCAAACGTATCGCCAAACTCCGCAACAGAATCGCTAATACGAGCAACTTCCACTATATCTGTGCCAATTCCAAAAATCATTCATTGCCTTTAGCTAATCGCTGAATATTATTTTGGCGCAAACTCTTTCATTAGCGCCTTCATCTCACGCACAGCATTATCCCAGCCCACAAATAAGGCATGCGCAACGATTGCATGGCCTATATTTAGCTCTTCAAACCCATACATACGGGCAATCTGATGCACATTATGATAATGCAGACCATGACCAGCATTCACAACGAGTCGCGCATCTTTAGCATGATGCAACGCACGCTCAATACGGTCACGCTCTGCCACTTGCGTTATCTCAGTTTCAGCATCGGCAAAA
>CAZZDN010000109.1:0-5647 GCA_964652655.1 uncultured Methylotenera sp. | reverse complement strand
GCCATAATAACAGTGTAAATTAGTAGGGTATTATCGAAATTGGTTATTTTTTCTTGGCGCGCGGGTGTGCATTGTCATAGATTTTAGCAAGATGCTGGAAGTCAAGATGCGTATACACTTGCGTCGTGCTAATGTTGGCGTGGCCTAGCATTTCCTGTACTGCGCGCAAATCTTGACTGGACTGTAGCACATGACTGGCAAAACTATGGCGAAGTATATGCGGGTGCATGTTGGAATTTAAACCCTGCTTAATCGCCCATGCTTTCACCCGATATTGCACTGCACGCGGTGTAATTCTTCGTCCTTGTTGCGTGACAAATACGGCTTGGGTATGTTTTTCATCAATGGTAATCAGCGCGCGCGAAGTCAGCCATTTTTGTATGGAAGTCGAAGCGTGACTACCCAATGGAACAATACGCGTTTTGTTGCCCTTTCCGGTCACCTCAATCGTGCCCTCGCTAAAGTCTATACAATTCAGATTGAGATTAACGAGCTCTGCTAAACGAAGTCCAGATGAGTAGAATAACTCAAGTATTGCATGGTCTCTAATTTCAAGCAGACTGTCGCCAGTAATATCAACAAATCTCACTGCCTGATCTACAGATAACGCTTGGGGTAATGTTTTTGCCGCCTTGGGTGCGCGTAATCCATGCACTGGGTTTTGTGTAAATCCGTGATGCTGAATTAAGTAATCGTAAAATCCTCGCCAAGCGGAAAGTGCTCTAGCGATAGACTTACTGCCCAAATCTCGACTGTGCATCTTGCCGATAAAGTGCCTGATTTGTGCATGATTAATCGTTTGCAGATCCGCACCCTCTGCAAGTGACTCTAGCAGTAGAATATCTCGCGTATAGTTTTTGCAAGTGAGCTGGCTTAGACCGCGTTCAAACGTGAGGTGCTGGATGTATGCGTCTAAATGTAGCACTTTGTCTGTGTGTCGATTAATTGTCTGGTGTTATAAATTTAAGGCAAATAAATGGTTGAGTAAAGCCGCTGAGACCAATTCTCCAATATGTTCCAGATACAATGTGCCCATCCCCGCTTTAAACCGGTCTTTGTCACTTGAGCCTAGAATTAATACGCCAAATGGACGCTGGTCTGTGTCTGCTTTGCCAAGTGGGATAATCACAAATGACTGCAGATTGCTGTCAACTAAATCCCCCATGACTTCTGGCTTAACGCCGCAGTAAGGTTGGGTAAGTGACATCGCCCATTCATTGAAGGCGTCACTGATATTGCTAAATACTGCATCTTGAATAATGGCACTATTGCTTGGTTTGACCCAGATGCGGATGAGTGATTCGGTGACAGCAAAGTCAAGCTTTAATGTCTCTGCAATCAGCGACTGTAATGCGGAGAAGCTTTGTTGGTTAAGTAGTTTTACACTAAGTTTGTGGACTTTGGCGCTGGTCGCATCGTTCTCTTCGGCGTGAACAATCATTTGTGCCATCATGGCCTCAATCACTCGAATTTTATCGCGTTGCGCAATCTGCTGGCGCTCTGTTAGCGAGATGACGCCATTGCCGTGGGGGTTGGGCAGTGCAATCTCAGTAAGCAGTGTGGCGTGCTTTTCAAAAAAGTTAGGATTATTTCGCAGGTAGTCTTTTACATCCTCTACAGAAATTGCCTCGTGTTGGTTGCTAGTCATTATTGGTCTTTCTTATATGTTTATTGACTGATATATTTTATTAGCTTGTAAATTAGATTCATTAAGCGGCATTGAGCTAAATGGCGTCTAGATTAATTTCACCGGTAAATACCGTGACGGCAGGGCCTGTCATCATCACCGGTGTGTCGGCGCCTTGCCATGCGATGCTTAACTCACCGCCACGTGCTGATACCTTAACCGGCGAGCTTAAACGCCCAGACTGAATGCCCGTCACCACTGCAGCACAGGCGCCGGTGCCGCAGGCGAGTGTTTCTCCAGCACCGCGCTCAAAAACGCGCAGTTTAATATGGTGTTCATTCATTATTTGCATAAAACCAACATTTACACGTTCAGGGAAACGCGGATGATGTTCAATTGCACTACCTAATAGTGCTACTGGTGCTGTCTCTACATCATCTACAGTGATTACCGCGTGCGGGTTGCCCATCGAGACGGCGCCGATACTGATTTTCTGTTCGTTGACATCTAGGATGTAGTTGGTAGCTACTGATGTTGCTACAAATGGAATGGCTTCGGGTTTAAATCTAGGAGGCCCCATATTGACCGTCACTAAACCGTGCTCTTCTAGTTTGGGTGTAATAATGCCACTCGCAGTTTCTACACTGATTTCTCGCTTGTTGGTCAATCCTTTATCCACCACAAATCGCACAAAGCAACGTGCACCATTGCCACACTGCGAAACTTCGCTACCATCGGCATTAAATATACGGTATTTGAAGTCTGCCACGTTAGATGACTCAACTAATAATAGTTGATCAAAACCAATCCCAAATTGACGGTTGGCTAGCTTTTGAATAGTTTCTGGATTGAGTGATATAGGTTGCGTTACGCCGTCAATGACCATGAAGTCATTACCAGCGCCTTGCATTTTTGTAAATTTAATCATATTAGCCATCTGATTATTGTAATAAGAATGTCTCTCTAAATGTGAATTTAAAACAGAAAAAGTCCAAGTTTATATTGAATAAGCGCGAACACAACAATAAGACTTTGATTGATTGCGCTGGGCTAAACTTATATTTAATCAGGTAGCCATTAATCATCGTGATTAATGAACTAATGATGTTTTAAGCTATCTTAATTGGTTGGTAATATACTGATAGTTAGTAATTTTTGATGTGCAACCTAATTCAGGTACAATACCTTTCCCCCAATACTTGCTTTAGCCTTTAGTAAGTATCTTAAATAAACTTTTTTCTTTTCAAGGCAGATGAATGAACGAATATCTTTTTACTTCAGAATCAGTATCTGAAGGACATCCAGACAAATTAGCAGACCAGGTATCAGATAGTATTTTAGATGCAATCTTGGCTCAAGACCCAACTGCACGCGTAGCTGCGGAAACTTTGGCCAATACTGGATTGGTTGTATTGGCGGGTGAAATTACGACAACCGCTAACGTTGACTATATCAAAGTCGCTCGCGATACCATTAAACGTATCGGCTATGACAATACTGAATATGGTATCGACTACAAAGGTTGTGCTGTATTAGTCGCTTACGACAAACAATCGCCAGATATTGCGCAAGGTGTAGATGGCGCACAAGACGATCCATTAGATCAAGGTGCCGGTGACCAAGGTTTAATGTTTGGCTACGCGGTCGACGAAACGCCACAATTGATGCCATTGCCAATCTGGTTAAGCCATCGATTGATGGAGCGACAAGCGCAATTGCGCAAAGATGGTCGTTTGCCATGGTTACGTCCGGATGCGAAGTCACAAGTGACTGTGCAGTACGTTGATGGTAAGCCCTACAAGATTGACACCGTATTGATATCAACGCAGCATGCGCCAGAGATGAGTTTAGAGGCTGTACGCGAGGCGACGATTGAGGAAATCATCAAACCTATGTTACCGCAAGAGCTAATCAAAGGCGACATCAAGTTCTTAGTCAATCCTACCGGTCGTTTTGTCGTGGGCGGGCCGCAAGGCGACTGCGGCTTGACTGGCCGTAAGATTATTGTAGACACCTACGGTGGCGCAGCACCACACGGTGGTGGTGCTTTTTCAGGTAAAGACCCTTCTAAAGTTGACCGCAGTGCAGCATATGCCGGTCGTTACGTGGCTAAAAACATTGTAGCAGCTGGTTTGGCGTCGCGATGCCTAGTGCAAGTGAGTTATGCGATTGGTGTGGCTAAACCTACCAGCGTCATGGTGGAAACCTACGGTACAGGCAAGGTTTCGAACGAAGTGCTAACCCAACTGGTGCTAGATCACTTTGATTTGCGTCCGAAAGGGATTGTGCAAATGCTAGATTTGTTGCGTCCTATTTACACGAAAACTGCTGCTTACGGGCACTTCGGTCGTGATGAGCCTGAGTTTACATGGGAGGCGACAGACAAAGCGGCAGCGTTACGTGCAGCTGCAGGTTTGTAGTTAGTTTCTTTACATCAGCTTTATTTGGCCCCCATCGTGCTTATGCACCTTGGGGTTTTTTATTGGCTGAGCGCTGGTCATTTATTTAGTATTAATTTTAGGGGTGATAGTTAAAAATAATTCAACCATTCTAGGTATAATGATATTAACTAAATGATCGTTACTATATGTTAAAAATCGTTTCTACAAAGCAAGTGCGTCTGGGTATGTTTATTCATGAACTCAAAGGTTCATGGATAGATCATCCCTTTTGGAAAAAAGCATTCAAACTAGAAGACGCTTCTGACTTAAAGAAGCTACAGGCGAGTGCAATTAAAGAAGTGGTGATAGACACATCTAAAGGTTTAGATGTGTTGGAAGATGTCCAGCCGGCTGTCGTTCAGCCGCAGTCTAATCAGTCCGAGGCATCGACTCAAGCATCAGCGTTGCCTGCTGATGTTGCACCCGCTGTTAAGGCTCCGCCAAAAATAAAGCGCATTACTTCATCTGAAGAGCGTGCCCGCGCCAAGCAGGTTATTTCTGCTTCAAAAAAGGCCGTCACATCCATGTTTAACGATGTGCGAATGGGTAAAGCAATCAAAGCAGAAGCTGCAATGCAATTTGTAGATGAAATTGCTGAGTCTGTTGCTCGAAATGAAGGTGCGTTGATTAGTTTGGTTAGGCTGAAAACCAAAGACGATTACACTTATATGCATTCAGTCGCAGTTTGTGCATTGATGGTTGCTTTGGCAAAAGAGCTTGGTATGTCCGAGCAGCATGTTAAGCAAGCTGGTCTGGCTGGTTTGTTGCACGATATTGGTAAAGCCGCTGTGCCTTTAGATGTCCTTAATAAGCCTGGTGCATTAACTGACGATGAATTCTCCTTAGTTAAGTTGCATCCGGAACGTGGGCACGAGTTGTTGATGCAGGCGAATATTACAGACTCAGTCGCGCTTGATGTCTGTTTGCATCATCATGAAAAAGTCAATGGTACGGGCTACCCGCATCGCTTGGAGGGTGAGGCAATTAGCCTGTTTGCAAGAATGGGTGCAGTCTGTGACGTTTATGATGCGGTTACTTCAAACCGACCTTACAAGGAAGGTTGGGAGCCTGGTGTGTCTTTGCAACGCATGGCACAGTGGGCTGGTCATTTTGATGAAGTTGTATTTAAAGCTTTTGTGAAAAGTGTCGGCATTTATCCAATCGGGTCAATGGTGAAGTTAAAGTCCGGTCGATTGGCTGTAGTGATAGACCAAAGCCCTAAATCTTTATTAACACCGATTGTAAAAGTATTTTTCTCTACAAAATCTAAAACGAGATTGCCTGTAGAAGTGATTGATTTATCTAAAGGTAGCGCTAGCGACTCGATTGTTGGGCATGAAGACCCTATCTTGTGGGGTGTGCACGACGTAGCTAAGCTTTGGGCGGAGTAGTTTGAAATTCCGATATAAAACAAATGGTTGCTAATTCTTGATTGCGCTGAAAACAATATCAAGTATAATAAGAGTCTTCTGAGGGGCGTTGCGAGGCATGTTATTCATACATGCTCCCAGGCTCAGAATCTGTAGTAAACGACGCTCACCAATATTAACCGTGCCGGGCACGGGATATGGGTGAGATA
>CAZZDN010000108.1:0-5794 GCA_964652655.1 uncultured Methylotenera sp. | reverse complement strand
AGTCGTCATGTTTGATCTTGACGGTACATTGGTGAACACTGCGCCTGAAATTGCCTTTGCGGCGAATCAGATGTTGGATGGATTAAATTTACCTCAGAAATCACCAGCACAGATTACCAGTTATATTGGTGAAGGTGCGCAAATGCTGGTTAAACGATGCGTGACAATCGATACGCATACCGAGCCAGATGACGCTCTTTTGCAAGATGCGCAGGCGTTGTTCTATAAGCATTACGCTCAAAACGTGACTAATAGCCAGCCGTATCATGGTGCGTTGGAAACGTTAAGCCAGCTTAAGTCTGCAGGTTTTAGATTAGCATGTGTGACCAACAAACCCGAGAAATTTTCAATGCCACTGCTGAGTTCGACCGGGCTAGCAGAGTTTTTTGAAGTTATTGTTTCTGGTGATACCTTAGCCAAAAAGAAACCCCATCCGATGCAATTGCATCATATCTGTCAAAAATTAGATGTATTGGAAGCAGAATCTATGCTGGTGGGAGATTCTGATACAGATGTAGTGGCGGCACACGCTGCAGGATGCTATATTGTTACTGTGCCTTATGGGTATAATCAAGGTAAGCAAATTGATGAAAGCATGGTAGATGCCACTATTGATGATTTGCCTGACTTACTTAATTTATTAATCTAGCAATATTTTTTAAACATAACTTCGAATATGAAGCACATCGCAGACGACTATTTGTACGGTAAGTTTCTTAATGATTCTTCTAGTTGGCGGGGCTCTTGGCAACGCTAATGTACGAAGCGCAGCGCATAATTACTGCGAGCTGCGATTTTTTAAGAACACGATAATTTAGTCTTAGGAAGTTTATGTTAAATACTATTAATCAAGATGAATTCAATGCCTTGGCAGCACAAGGCTATAACCGTATTCCGCTTGTGCTCGAAACCTTTGCGGATCTCGACACACCACTATCACTTTATTTAAAACTTGCTAATCAGCCCTTTTCATATCTGCTGGAATCGGTGCAGGGGGGTGAACGTTTTGGTCGTTATTCGATTATTGGTTTGCCTGCAAAAACGCGCATTGTGGCGCACGGCAAAGATATTCAGGTGTTGGATGGCGATACTGTGGTCGAAAGTGTTGAAAATGCCAATCCGCTAGATTTTGTTAAAAATTACCAAGCACGTTTTAAAACTCCACCTTATGAAGGGTTGCCAAGATTTACTGGCGGTTTAGCGGGTTATTTTGGCTATGAAACTGTGCGCTATATTGAAAAGCGTTTGGCTAATACAGTGAAGCCAGATGCGATAGATGTTCCCGATGTTTTGCTGATGGTATCTGAGCAGTTGGCTGTTGTGGATAACTTAAGTGGTAAACTTTATTTTATTGTTTATGCAGATGCCACGGCACCTAATGCTTATGATCAAGCTAAACAGCGCCTACAAGCGTTGATGCAGAAGTTAAGAAGTACAGTCACTATTCCAACGTCTGCTGCCACCGAAAAAACCACAGCCAGCTCAGAGTTCGGCGAAGAGAACTTTAAAGCAGCAGTCAAGCGTGCGCAGCAGTATATTTTAGACGGCGACATCATGCAGGTAGTGCTGTCGCAACGTATGTCACAGAAGTTCTCTGCGCCGCCATTGTCGTTGTACCGTGCTTTGCGTAGCCTAAATCCATCACCTTATATGTTCTATTACGACATGGGTGACCATCATGTCGTAGGCGCATCCCCTGAAATTTTGGTGCGCTTGGAAAATGGCACTGTGACAGCGCGTCCGATTGCCGGCACTAGGCCACGTGGTAAGTCTCGTGAGCAGGATATTGCATTGGCAGAGGAGTTGTTAGCAGACCCGAAAGAACGTGCAGAGCACGTGCAGTTAATGGACTTAGGACGTAATGATGTAGGCCGTGTTGCGCTGACTGGTTCAGTGAAGGTGACTGACAACATGATGATAGAGCGCTACTCGCACGTGATGCACATTGTGAGTAATGTAGAAGGTAAACTTAAACCGGGCATGGATGCGATTGATGTCATCAAAGCGACTTTCCCTGCGGGAACGGTGTCTGGTGCGCCTAAAGTACGTGCGATGGAAATCATTGATGAATTAGAGCCTAGCAAACGTGGCATCTATGCCGGTGCGGTGGGGTATTTGGGCTTTAATGGCGATATGGACGTAGCCATCGCGATTAGAACTGGTGTGATTAAAGATAATATGCTCTATGTTCAGGCGGGTGCTGGTATTGTGGCAGATTCTGTTCCTGACAGCGAATGGATGGAAACCCAGAATAAAGCGCGAGCAGTTCTGCGTGCTGCAGAGTTGGTGCAAGATGGACTTGATGTCAGTTAAGATGATGTGATGAAAAACATTTCCACTCAATATTGGTCATCCACTTTTAAAACAAAGTGGATGACCTTTATTTTAGTGGCGCTGGCTTATTTTATTACGGCCAAGTTAGGGTTGATGGTTCCTTATAAGGAGTCTGTCGCTACACTCATTTGGCTTCCTACTGGTATTGCGGTCGGTGCCATTATGCGCTGGGGGGGGCATCAGTGTCGCCGCTGTTTTTGTTGCATCATTTCTGATTGAATTAACAGTTTTACCCTTTGTTACTAGCTTTTTGGTCGCAATTACCAATACGCTAGGTCCAATGCTCGCAGCTTATCTCTTACCGAAATTTCATTTCAATCATCATCTGTACAAGCAAAAAGATATTTTGCTGATGATTATCGTTGCCCTGGTTGGCATGTCCGTCTGTGCGACAGGTGGGGTTCTCAGTTTGTACCTCACAGGCTTGGCAGTCACCGAAAAATTATCCAGCATCTGGTTTATTTGGTGGCTGGGCGATAGTCTAGGCGTATTGCTTGCTTTGCCATTGGTGCTGAATATTGGCAGAAAGACGACCTTCACTTGCAATAACAGGTGCTATCAATTGATGGCATGGATTATCTTATTTATCTGCGTTGAGCTGATTATTGTGAGTGCAGTGCCTGATCTCAACAAGCAGTTCATTTTATCTATGTTTGTCATTTTACCCATGTTGATATGGGCATCGATGAGTTTTGGTCTGGTTGGCGGCTCTTTCTTTGTGATTGTTCTATCCAGCATCGCGGTGTGGGTGACCTCCCAAGGCAGTGGTAATTTCTATAGTCATGATTTAAGTGAAGGTGTTTTTTCACTGTGGACCTTTATGGTGGCATTAGTGGTGACGATGCTCCTTATTACTGCGCTACAGTCGGAGCGCAACCTAGCACTTAAAACCATACAAAATCATGATAAAAAGCTACGTGCAGTCATTGACGGCGCGTTAGACGCGATTATTACTATCGATGCTGCAGGGCGATTGGTTGAGTTCAATCCAGCCGCAGAGCGTATTTTTGGCTATAAAAAAGAGGGGGTCATTGGTCAGCCTCTATCGGAGTTAATTATTCCAGCAAGATATCGGGCAGCTCATCAAGCAGGTCATCAGCAATATGTTAATTCAGGTGTGAAGCATATTTTTAATCAGCGTACAGAAATGGTGGCGATGCGTGAAGATGGTAGTGAGTTTCCAGTTGAGCTGACGCTGACTGCCTTAAAAGATGGGGATTCATCTTTAGTCACAGGTTTTTTACGCGACATTTCTGAGCAGAAAAGAGCACGTCAAGAAATTGAAAATTTTGCTTACTACGATGCGTTAACGGGTTTGCCAAATAGGCGCTTATTAGTCGATCGTTTTCAGCATGCAGTGTTAATTGCGCAACGCGTAGAGACTTACTGTGGTTTGTTGTTTATTGATTTAGACAAATTTAAAGCGCTTAACGATACCAAGGGACATGATGTTGGTGACCAGTTGCTGATAGAGGTGGCGAAGAGAATACAAAATACGGTGCGTGCAGGCGACACTGTGGCAAGGTTGAGCGGTGATGAGTTTGTGGTGATTCTGGAAAACTTAGATACCAGCGCTACCGTGGCGTATCAACAAGTGAGTGAAGTTGCACAGAAACTTTTAGCTGAACTTAACAAAACTTACTATTTAAGTTTTTTTGAGTTTGCGACCAGTGCAAGTATTGGCATCACCCTGTTTAATGATGATCAGCTGACGTTTGAGGATCATTTGCGGCATGCGGATACTGCGATGTATCTATCTAAGGATAGCGGCGGTAATACTTATCGCTTCTACGATCAATTGACGCAGGAGAGTATAGAAAAAAGTTTTGCGCTAGAGTCTGCGCTTTCTTTGGCATTGGTCAATCATGAGTTGTATTTTAATTATCAGCCGATTGTAGATGCAGATAAGCAGGTAGTTGCTGCAGAGGTGTTGCTACGGTGGAATCATCCGACTTTGGGTAATGTAAGCCCAGCTGAGTTTATACCAATCGCAGAAAAAACCAATCAAATCATTAAGATTGGGCATTGGGTGTTAGAGCAGGCATGTGAACAATTGAAGATTTGGCAGACAGACCCTGTGCTGAGTCAGATCAAGCTCTCGGTTAATATCAGTGCCAAACAGTTTCTTTATATCAACTTTGTACAAGACCTTCGTGAAATGCTGGCGAAAACAGCCATCAATCCTGACCAACTTAAATTGGAGCTCACAGAAACAGCCGTGATTGATAATATTGATGATGTCATCAATAAAATGAAGGTGCTGAGGCAGATGGGGGTGCATATTTCTCTAGATGACTTTGGGATTGGGCATTCATCGTTGGTCTATCTTAAAAAACTACCAGTGACCCAAATTAAAATAGATCAGTCCTTTGTGCATGATGTGCTGACTGACACTAATGATGCGGCGATTATTCAAATGGTACTCGCGGTTGGTAAAACAATTCACTGCGATATTGTAGCTGAAGGCGTGGAGCAGGAAGAGCAGTATGCATTGTTAAAAAGCTACGGCTGTGACTTCTTTCAAGGGTATTACTTTAGCCGCCCCGCAGATGTCGCAAGCTTCGAAAAGTTAGTGGTAACTAGTGCGGTGAAAGTTATATCTGCTGATAGCTTACCTTCTGTGTAAAGGTAATCGGAAAATAATGATTAAAAACTTACTTCTAGTGGACCATGAAAATAAGCATCGTGTTGATTTGTCAGCTTTAGATAGCAGCTATTCAGCAATTATTTTTGTTGGACATCATCAGCCCGAACCAAAAGTAAAAAAGAAAATTGAGCAAAAAAATAAATTTGTGCGCGTTGACTATCAGAAAATTGATGGTTTTGGGAAGAATGCATTGGATTTTCATATCGCATTTACGCTCGGACGAGTGTTTGAAACTGAGCCTGATACGCAGTGCTATATACTCTCTGCAGACAAGGGTTTTGATCCACTAATTAAGCATCTGGGTACTAATAATTTTAAGTGTGTTCGTATTGAGTCAATTGAAAACTTGCCTATAGAGTCAGAAGAAGCAACAGTTACTGAAAAACAAGTGACTGAAAAGCCAAAAATTAAATATGGGTTGAATGTTACTAATCCAGAGTTAACAGTCTGTGAGAGGTGCAAAAAAGACAGTACGATAGAGCACAATGGTGGCCGATGGTGCACGAATTGTGGTAGGTTTGCTTCTCCTCCAGACCCAGAAATAACGGCAAAACTAATTCAAATTTCCACGCGCTCTGAGCGAGAATCTGGGTTTTCTTGCACTAACTGCCGTCAAACTATGGGTACAGGGGACGGTATTTACGATGATGGTGAGTGGACGTGTTGGGGTTGCGTAGGGTTATAACTTTACTATTCCTATGTAAGCTGGGCAGGTAATATCGAAGTGACCTTATTAAGGTCGCGCGTGGTTACTTCTCGGCTACCCAGTCGCCAGATTTTCCACCATGCTTTTCAAGTAATTTAATGCCAGAG
>CAZZDN010000107.1:0-5806 GCA_964652655.1 uncultured Methylotenera sp. | reverse complement strand
CACCAGTTGGCAAGTTAGGGTTAACCGTGCCTTCTGGACGCGCACGCACTTTACATACCACTTTCAGCACAAACTCACTACGCACAGTTTCGGCAACTTCAAATGCGCCTTTGGTATCTGGGTCAATCACGATTTGCGCCAAACCTTCACGGTCACGCAAGTCAATGAAAATAACGCCACCGTGGTCACGGCGACGATGCGCCCAACCACATAATGTGACAGTTTGACCAATGTGTTCGCGGTTTAAATGGCCGCAGTAATGTGTACGCATCATAATTTAATCGTTTGAATATTGAGTTAAAAGTTTGGGAATCTTGTTTACAGGCGCAACTACGCCCATAGAAATAATATACTTAAGTGCTTCGTCTACAGTCATTTCCAGCTCGATAACTTCAGCCTTCGGCAACATCAAGAAATAGCCACTAGTCGGGTTTGGTGAGGTTGGTACAAACACACTGACATAATCCCCTTGCAGATGATTCACCACATCACCACCCGGGGTACCAGTTAAAAACGCAATGGTCCATGCACCAGCATGCGGAAACTTAACCAACACCGCTTTACGAAAAGCATTACCTGAATCTGAAAACAAGGTATCAGACACCTGCTTCACGCTAGAGTAAATCGACTTTACCACAGGCAACCGATTGAGCAAATTCTCCCATAGGCGAATCAACTGCATGCCAAAAAAATTGGTGGCAATTAAGCCCGTAGTGAACACGATTAAAATGGTTAAAACCGCACCAATACCCGGAATATCTCGCCCTAAAAAGGTGTGCGGATGCCAAGCTTCTGGCAATAACAGCAGACTTTGATCCATGACACCTATGAGCGACTTAAGCACCCAGACGGTAATGACCAAGGGCACGAGCACTAGTAAGCCTGTAATAAAGTATTTTTTCATGTGCTTGGACTATTCAGCCGCCATTAGTGACAGGCACATCCTGTCGCACAGGCTGCCGGTGCAGCAGTGGATTCACTAGCAGCCTCAGGGGCTGAGGCGTCAGTGGCTTTGGCCGATTTGGCGTTACCGCCTTTAAAGTCGGTGGCATACCAGCCAGTACCGTTTAACTGAAAACTAGGCGCTGACAATTGCTTAGAAAAAGTCTCTTTTGCGCATTGCGGACAAGCTTCTACGCTGGCAGCACTCACTTTGCGCATTACCTCTGCTTTATGTCCGCAGCTACTACATTGATAATCGTAAATAGGCATAAAAAATCACCTTTCTTAATACGTTAAATAACCCGCGATTATACCTGAATCCATTCGATTTTTACGCTAGCAAAAACCACTTGAAATTTAAGCTGTGAAGGCAACTGCCTATCACTCATCACTGTCATCATCTTGCTGATTTTTAAGGCGACGCGCCTTCACGCTCTCAGCAAGCATATCTAATAGTGGCAAGGTCTCTTCCCAGCCCAAACACGCATCAGTAATCGACTGGCCATAGGTCAATTCGCAGCCTGGCGCATGGTCCTGACGGCCTGCTTTGAGATGTGACTCAATCATCAAGCCCATAATACGGTCATCACCCGCACGTAGTTGCGCTGCCACATCCTCGGCCACTTGTGACTGCAACTGATACTGACGCTGGCTGTTCGCGTGAGAGCAATCAATCATCACTTTGGCATTTAAGCCAGATTGCGCCAACTCCACTGCTGCAGCCTCTACACTTGCCGCGTCGTAATTAGGGGTTTTACCGCCGCGTAAAATCACATGACAATCTTCATTGCCCGTCGTAGAGATAATCGCAGAACGCCCCTCTTTGGTCACCGACAAGAAGTGGTGCGGACTAGCCGCGGCTTTAATCGCATCGACCGCAATCCGAATATTGCCATCGGTACCATTCTTAAAACCAACTGGACACGACAAGCCTGATGCTAACTCTCGGTGAATCTGCGACTCTGTGGTACGTGCGCCAATAGCGCCCCAGCTCACCAAGTCTGCGGTATATTGCGGGGTAATCGTATCTAAAAACTCAGTCGCGGCAGGCAAGCCTAGCGCATTCACTTCCAACAGGAAGCGACGCGCCAACTCCAAACCAGCATTGATATTAAAGCTACCATCCAAATGCGGGTCGTTAATTAAACCCTTCCAACCCACTGTCGTACGCGGTTTTTCAAAATAAACGCGCATCACAATCAACAGTTCATTACTATATTTGTGGTACTGCTCTAACAGGCGTTTTGCATACTCAATCCCTGCCGCATAGTCATGAATAGAGCACGGCCCAATCACGACTAATAAGCGATCATTGGCACTATGCAAAATACGGTGAATATCCGCACGCGTTTTCACAATCATATCCGTCGTGGCTGAACTGGGCTCAAGTTTGTCCAACAGGACAGACGGCAAAGTCAGCTCTTTGATTTCAATAATCCGGACATCATCAGTAATAATTTTTTGGACTGGGCTCATTTAGGTAACTCATGGGTTGCAACTGCATTCAGCGCAACAAAAATCAAAAACAACAAAGCCCGTATATGCGGGCTTATTCACAGTAATCCATTGAAACAACGACGAAAGCAAAGTTCAAGTGATTACTAAAAATTTCAACAAAAAGAATAGCTTTCTAATACATCGTACATCCAATAAAAGACAACCTTTTTACAAGCCAACTAATTCTTCTGGCTAAAAACCCGTTTTGGGCATTTTTGCCTTTAAAACCAATCGTATTTATGCAATTTTAACACTTTAAAGCACAGTTGATGCAATTTACTCACATTGAGCGCTTTAAGAAAGCTACAGCGCAACCCGAGCAACATGGTTGAACGGCACTCGGCTAAAACATCCGCTCAAACATATCGGCAGGGAGCGGCTTGCTATATAAATAACCCTGATAATGCACGCAACCGCTATCTAAAAGAATACCCTGCTGCACATGTGTTTCTACCCCCTCAGCAATCACGTTAAGATTGAGGGTGTGAGCCATCGCAATAATGGTACGCACGATTGCCTGATCACTTCCTTTAGCCGCAATATCTCGAACGAAGGATTGGTCTATTTTTAATTGATATAGCGGTAAAGATCTGAGATATTGCAACGAAGAGTAACCGGTACCAAAGTCATCGAGCGAGAATCTGACACCAATCTCTTTTAATGCATTCATGATTTCAATCGTGTCTTCTACATGATCCAGTAATGCGCTTTCTGTTAATTCAAGCTTAAGTAACATTGGGTTAACCGAATGACGTGACACTGCTGCTTTAATTTTCTCAACAAAATCAGCCTGATGAAACTGTTTAGCACTCACATTGACCGACAAAGTCAGATGTCGTGTTTTTTCGTTTTGTGCCCAATAATTGAGTTGAGAGCAAGCTTCATCCACCACCCACTCACCGATCGCCAGAATCAGGCCTGTATCTTCAGCGATGGGGATAAACTCATTTGGCGGCACCATGCCACGGTCTGGATGTATCCAGCGGATTAAAGCTTCAGCACCGACTGGACGACCATCGACATCCACCTGCATTTGATAAAATAACCGAAACTCGTTTTTATCAAACGCTTTACGCAACTCATGCTCCATGTCCACTCGAGCTTGGATACTTTCCTGCATTTTTGGATCAAAAAAGCTCAAGGCGTTACGCCCCAACTTCTTCGCTTGGTACATGGCAATGTCTGCCTGCTTCAGCAGCTCATCAGATTTAAGGCCATTTTTACCAAATAAGGTAATACCAACACTTGAAGTGATATGGTACTCATAGCCTTTAAACTGATAAGGTTGAATAAATTTTTCAAGAATTTTTTCACCTATCGCTTCAGCTTGGCTGGCTGCATCAACGTCCTGCTCCCCCAACCCTTCCAGCACCACAACAAATTCATCCCCACCCAGTCTGGCAACGGTATCACCCTCACGCACGCACGCAGTGAGACGCTCAGCAACCTGCCGCAACAACAAGTCACCCATATCATGACCCAACGTATCATTAAGCGTTTTAAAGTGATCTAAATCTAAGAATAACAAGGCACCATTCCGCATGTTACGCGCAGCAGCAACTAAAGCTTGATTCAGGCGATCGAGTAACAAGCGACGATTAGGGAGATTAGTCAGCGTATCGTATAACGCTAGATAATTACTTTTATCTTCTGCCGCTTTACGTAGCGTAATGTCTGTACGAATAGAAATGTAGCTTTGCGGTTTACCATTGTGATCAAGAAAGGGGGCAATCGTCGTATCCACCCAGTACAAGTGGCCATCTTTAGCGCGATTACATATTTCATCATGCCAAACCCCACCATTGGCTACCGTACGATACATCTGTTTGAAATAACCTTTAGGATGATAGCCTGAGTTTAAAAGCGCATGATCCTGACCGATCAACTCCTCTATACTGTATCCACTAATTTCACTGAACTTGTCATTCGCATAAGTTATGCGGCCCTTGACATCAGTTACCGCAACAATTGCATGCTTATCCAAGGCAAATTTCTGATATTTCAGCTCCTCTAGCGATTGTTTCGCTAAGGCCTCGCTCTGTAACAACGCCTGTTCTGCTTTTCTCAGATCTGTAACATCATAAAACCACCCCAACATAGCTGCCTCACCCTCGTAATAAACTGGGCGATAAGATGCCATTGCCCATACGGAGCCTTTATTCTCTACCACCAACTGAACCAGTCTATCGTTGACAGAATAACCTTGATTCACTTGCGCAAGAATCTCTTCATACTCAGCTGAGTTTGCGTAATACAATCTCGGATTTCTACCCATCACGGTGCCAGGTGAGCAGTTAATCAATTCAGTGTAGCGCTTATTAGCAAACAAAACTTTATCGCCAGTTGAGGTTGCAATACGCACAGCAATCGGGCTGGTTTCCAGCATCTGAATGACACGCTCTTTGCTCTCTCTATCAGCATTCGCAGCCAGCCGCTTATCTGTCTCGTCGCGAATCACACACACCAATTCTGCTGGCTCACCCTGCTCTCCATACACTAAATGCCGATGGTCTGACACCCAGCGCACTTCACCTCCAGCCAAGACGATACGATAATCAAGCGTTACTCGCCCCTGATCAAACACAGAAAGCATTGCCAGCCGCGCACTTGATAAATCTTCAAAATGAATCAAACGCATCCATGACTCACCATCCGCAATCAAGGCCTGCTGGGTCAATCCACATAACTTCTCTATGGCTGCGTTCACATGGTTTATCTTGAAATCAGGCGCGCTGGCAGTCCAAATCACCTCATCGACCGAGTTAAGAATATTAGTGAGGTAAGTCTCGGTTTTACGTCTGTTGATTTCTGCATCATGCCGCTCTGTCACATCCTGCACGGTACCTCGAGAAAAAACAGGCAGCCCATCAGCATCATAATCCGACGTTCCGCGTTCATGCACCCACTTCACAGCACCGTCAGCCATTAACAATCTGTGGACAATTTCATAAGGCTCACGTTGAGCAACAGATGACTTAAATACACGGTCAACTTCCGCACGATCTAAAGGATGCACTTTATTCAGAAACAACTCATAATTTGGTGAGATGTGCAGTTTATCCACTTCAAAGATACGATAAATCTCATCACTCCAGATCAATACCCCCGTTTGCCAATCTAGTGACCAACTTCCAGTTTGTGCAATACGTTGTGCATCAACGAGCAATTGCTTATTCAAACGCAAATCCTGCTCGGCTAGCGTTCGCGCTTCATCATGTGTGTAGAGTAAATCCTGCATTTTCCCTAGCTCGGCAAGTACGCTGACACTTTGATTAGGAGCAACGTTTATTGGCACTGAGAAATCACCCTGACCAATTCTGGAAATATGCTGATAAATCTCATCCGCACTAGCCCCTAATGTGGCACG
>CAZZDN010000106.1:0-5936 GCA_964652655.1 uncultured Methylotenera sp. | reverse complement strand
TGTATTGTCTTAGCTTCGGTTGCCATGTTTGGATAATTTCCTTCAATTCTACTGGTTCTATATTGGCATATGTTCCGTTACTGTAGCGAAGTGCCCCTGCAACCCATGTATGGGTTACATGCTCACGCCCACAGCTGTAAACTAAATGCGAGACAGGGTCATAACATGGAGAAATTGAAAAATCGCTCAATTTAACAGCCACTAAATCAGCCTGTTTTCCTATATCTATACTTCCGATTTTAGTATCTAACCCAATTGCATTTGCTGCATTAATGGTCGCCATCTTCAGCGCATCGTAAGCGGGCAACACAGAAGCGTCTTCGCTCACCCCCTTTGACAACAGCGCAGCAAGACGCATCTCACTAAACATATCAAGACGGTTATTACTTGCAGCACCATCAGTGCCGATGCACACGTTGACATGATTTTTTAACAAAGCATCGATTGGTGCAATACCACTACCTAACTTCAAGTTAGAAGCGGGGCAATGTGCAATATGGCTACCGTATTCGGCTAGCATATCAATTTCATGTGGCAACAAATGCACCCCATGTGCCGCAACAAAACCCGGACCTAACATACCAAGTGTAGCAAGCCTTTGAATTGGCCTCACCCCATAAGTTACCTCGCTCTGACTAATTTCATCGCGTGTCTCATGCAGATGAGTGTGGATGCCAAGTCCTAACTGTTCAGCATAGGTGAGCACTTTTTCGAAAGTCTGGTTAGAAATCGTATATGGTGCATGTGGGGCTAACATCGAGCTTATCAAGTTGTTACCGCGCCAGCTATCATGCGCCTCAAAACCCTTGAGTAAATAATCATCCGCATCAACCGCATAATTGGTCGGAAACTCAAGCACAGTCAACCCCAAATGGGCACGAATACCAGCTTTAGTGGCTGCTGTTGCAGTAGCTTGCGGGTAAAAGTACATGTCATTAAAACAAGTCGTCCCTCCTGCCAGCATTTCAGCACACGCAAGTAAAGAAGCATCCTCAACATAACGCTCAGTGACGATAGCGCGCTCTGCCGGCCATATATGTTCATTTAACCAAACCATTAATGGTTGATCGTCTGCAATGCCTCGCATCATTGTCATTGCAGCATGCGTATGCGCATTAATTAATCCTGGAATCAGAACATGATCATCTAAAACAACTACTTCATTTGCCTGGTATTTCATACGAGCTTGCAACGTTGGCAGAACATCAACAATAAGCTGATGATTCATCACAACAGCGTAAAACTCATACAAACTATTCTTTGGATCCACGGGCACAACCCAACGGGCTTCAATGATTTGCTCTACCTGAATCAGTTCAACCTGTAACGCTTCTGTTTTAATCATAGAACTATTCTACCAATAAAAAAGCCCCGCAATGCGGGGCTTTTCTTAAAGCACAAAGATTATTTGCAACCTTTTTCCATTGAGCGAGTTGCTTCAATCTCAACACGACGGTTTGGAGCTAAGCACTCGATTAACGCTTTACGACCTTTAACGCCATCGCAATCAACTACTGGGACTAATTCACCTTTACCAACAGCGATCAAACGATCTGCTTCGATACCTTGGCTAATCAAATAATCACGTACTTGGTTAGCACGTTTCTCAGATAGTTTTTGGTTGTAAGCCTCACTACCTAACTTATCTGTATGACCAGTCACTTTCACGCTTGCGAAGATTTTGTTTTCTTTCATTTTAGGCACAACTTCGTTGTCTAAAACGCTAGTATCTTTTAATTTAGCTTCATCGAATGCAAACAGTTTAGAAGCTTCGATAGTGATTGTTTCATATTGTGGCTGACACACTGGTGCAGGTGCTGGCTCTGGTGCTGGCGCAGCAACTGGTGCTGGTGCAACTGGTGCTGGCTCTGGCTCAACCGCTGCCACAGGCATTGGTGCTGGCGCACCAAAACGGAAAATACCACCTAGACTTAGTAATGTGTTACCGATTGTTTCAGTATCGCTATCTGTCGCAACACCATTGCTCACTTTAACAGATGCACGGCTCCATTGGTGACGCAAGTCAGCTTGCAAACCAAATGAATCGTTAAATAGATATTGTGCACCTAAACCAACATTTGCTAGCCATGATGTTTTCTTACCATCAACATCTAAAGAAGCATGATTGTAATCAACATTATTACGTGCAACACCCAAACCAGTTAACAAGAATGGACGGAATTTATCACGGCTGAACATGTATAAAGCATCAACGCCTAATGTCGTTTGTTTGTAACGACCACCTACACCAGCGATTCCGGTATCTTCACTAGCACGGTTATAGCCTAAACCACCTTGAATGTCCCAGTGCTCAGATAACTCTTTACCTAGCTTCAAAAATGCACCGCCGCCGTTATCAGCTTCTAAATCGCTATCTGTATTCATATAGCTGACACCTGGCACTGCATACCAAGCACCACGGTACATATCTTCTGCAGTTGCTGCAAATGCAGCAAAACCTAATGACGCTGCAACAGCGATGTTCAAGATATTCTTTTTCATTGTTCTTACTCCTAGTTAATTAACCATTACCCTAGTGATGATACCGTCATACTGTGTTTAACGCAACCATAGAAAGATTGTAGATACTTGCTTTCAGCCAGATTTGTTGCTTAAATACAACAAAGTTAAAGCAACTGACGAATGGCCTTAATTTTCTCGCCATCCAAACTTAATTTTCGCTGATTATCCATACTCACCCCGCCTCTAAAGCCAATGTAGGTTGGATTGTAAGTTGTCACTTTGGGTATATGTTTTATCGTAAGAGACCCAGCCAAACCGAATGCCATTTCGTTGGTTTTAACCTCTCTTGAAAATGACAACATTTTTTCTTCAGGATAATAGTTCAAAAAAGTTGCGCCATTTTTCTTTGCCGTATCTAACATCACCCCATAAAAACCGGCATTTTTAATCTGATGAATTAAATGTGTTGGATATGTACTTTCAGCAAATAAAACAGCGATTATCTTGATACCCTTCTCTACCATTTCCTTTAACGCATCTAAACATGGCTGATAATCATCAGACTCAAAAAAACCAATCTTCACAAAATCAACTTTTGTTCGCGCAACAGCCAATACCTGTTGTGAGATTAAATCAGCCTCCATTGGCAAATCGCCAATTGTGGCACTGGTGTATTGCTTGGGATGCACCCTGTGCGCATTCACAAAACTCACCACTTCTTGAATAGTTGCAATTGGCAAGGCACCTAATGCCCCCTGTTTAGGATCTTTTAAATCAATTAAATCTGCACCATGCATTAAAGCTAAATGTGCTTCATGAATATCCGTCACGCTAATCAATAATTGTGTCATGCCATTGCAATTCTTAAACTCAATATTATTCGTCAACTTAGCCAATCACTTTAAATTTCGAGGGTTCAAGCCAAGTTTTCAGATCTTAATGCAGCTTTATGATTTTCCACCATTTCCACCAACCATCCCCATGCTTCCAACTCTTTGGGACCAGCAGTTTTCTCTATCGCGATAGTTAAATAATTCATTTCTCCGCAAATTTTTTCCAAAGGTAATCTTTTCAATCGACTGACTAGAACAGCCAATTCAATCACTGCGGCTTGCGCTCTATTAAAGCCCTGAAAAGGCTGATGTTGTTCTTCATGCACAATTTCTAAAAAAAGCTGGGGACGTGTCTCATCATCTTCAAACTTAACCAACTTCAGCTCCTTGTGTGCTAACAAGTCAGTTAACCTAACCCCGTTAATTTTGCTTGCAGTGGTTAAATCTATTATCGGCTTTCCAGCCAAAGCTGCGGCAAATATACGCACATCGTCAGTTAAATTAACAACTGCATGGCCCGTGGACAATATATTAGATAAAGTAGTTGAAGGTTTAAATGGGGCAATCACTACCAGTCCATCTTGCATGCGAATACCAAACGGTGTGACATGCGGAACACCGTTATCACTGATAGAACTCACTATAGTTTCATAAATCATGTATTTAACCTTTGATTTGTGACGAGTTATACAGTTAGCACTCATGCACAAAAATTACTTACGCAATTATTGATTGCTCTTCTTTGCGCGTTTCTCTTTGATAGAAGCCTCACGATGTGCAGTTTTACCAGCAACATCACTGCGCTTCGTTCGAATACCCCACTCTAACTCTTGATCCTGTGCGTAGCGCTTACCCAGTTGCCATGCAATTTGCGCGCGCGCCAGTTCAACACCTAAATAAAACGCATGTGAGGCATCATCATCGACTTTTAAATGAGGATACAATTCGAAAGGATCAAGCGCTTCAAAAATCCCATCTCGGTTATAAATATGTAAACCCTGCTCACTCACCTGAATACGGAAGCTTGGATCTTTAATCTGTGAGGCAATTTCTTTGATTTCATCTGCACTGTAGGTAAATGGGCGTTTGTCATGCAATCCCATTAAACCGTTGCTGTAGCCACGCGGTAAGCGCTCATCTCGTTTGGCTGCAAACATAGTACGTCTAGCAATATCGGCCTCTGCTATCGCATTGACCGCATGTGTACTGACCGAAGTAGCGAGTACTGCATTAATATCCAACTCACTAATCATGCCGAACAAAAGCGCGTTAATACCAGTGGTATCTGCATCGGTTAACTCTGTCAGATTGCCTACCCCCATCATAATTTGTATGTCAGGATATTTTTTTCGTAAGCGATGATAACGCACGATGGAATCAGTCAAACCAAAATGGATAGGATCCAGAATTGCATCAGCCAGAAAAGGTTTACCTAACTTCATGCAACCTTCAATCGCACGATACAAGGAAGGCATGCTATGCGGCTTAGCAGGAATCAGCACTGGGGTGGAAGCGACTTCCTCTGCAATCCATAGTGTTTTTTCGGTAAGACTCAGCAAGTAATCTGCACCTGCGCGCCCTGCCGCTAGCAAATCATCGGAATTCAAGGAATCAACGCTAACACTTAGTCCCTGCTGCTTTAACGCTTGTATACTTTCGGCTAAGTGTTGAAAAGGCACAGCAGGCAAACAACCCAAATCAATTACATTCGCACCTTGGGCTCGATATTGCAATGCTTTTTGCAGAATACCCTCTACGCTTAAATAAGGTGCATCTACAATCTCTGCGAATATTTTAACCTGATACTGACTTAAATCTGGCGCCACACCCTGATGCCCAAAATACTGGGGTAAGTCTTTTAAATCTGCAGGGCCACGCTCTACAGGCACCCCGTATTGAGCTTCTAACTTAGTTAAATCGCCTTGACACAAGCCTGGCACAATTACTTTGTCTGCGTCGCCAGTTTCTTTAACTCTACGTGCGATTAAATCAGGTGTCATTAACGCTGCGACTGAAACCCCAATTTGCTCTACACGATACTTAAACGGCTGCGTTTTAGGATTACTTTGCACTTCACTTAGTACTTTGTTCAAACTTTTCTCGGCAAGCTTACCCGTTAAAAAAAGTAGATTTTTGGTCATACTAGTCAGTGAGCGTCAACGACTGTAAGTGATGTTGGATATAGCGATTTAAGCTTTCCATATCCTCTGCAACACTCGTCATCTCAAACGACTTAAGTTTAGCAATATTGTCTAAATCAATCTTACGTGGATAAACTTTAACCATATTGTCACGTGGTGCTTCAGATTCTAATTCAGGCGCAGTATCACATGCAAAGACGATGCTAGGCACACGAGTTTTACCAGCCTGTGCATATAAATTAGTGACTAAGCTATCTGAAAAACCATAAGCCATTTTCGCAATCGTGTTTGAGGTGGCAGGTGCAATCACTAAGCCATGATATTTACCTTTGTAGAACATTCCTACTGGCACACTACTGGCTGTTTTATCCTGATAAACGCGATGACCAGCAGCATTCAAGGCTTGCTGAAAACCATACTGCTGAATAATCTCTGCTCCAGCATTACTTAGAAAAATATCAACATTTTCTAATGTATTCAGAATCTCAATAGACTCACG
>CAZZDN010000105.1:0-5983 GCA_964652655.1 uncultured Methylotenera sp. | reverse complement strand
GTGAAGCGCTTTTACTCAACATCTAAATCTTCTGAGTCGCTGTTATTAGCCGTTGAGTAAAAGTGAAGCGCTTTTACTCAACATCTAAATCTTCTGAGTCGCTGTTATTAGCCGTTGTTTCGCTACTTGTAATTTCGCGTAAGAGTTTAAAAATTTCTCTACTGCTTTTAGGCGGTTTGTTCGCTAAATGTTCTTTTTGCGCGTTACGAATCAGTGTACGTAATTGCTGGCTATCCGTGTTGGGATGTAACGCCATGAATTCAGATAGTGCATTTTGGTCGCTGATGAGTCGATCGCGCCAGCGTTCAAGCCCATGAAAATAAGCATTCTCAGCGGTATTTTTACCTTCCCACCGCGAAAGTTGCTCAATAATCGGTGCAGGGTCAATTTCACGCATTAATCGACCTAAATATTGACGGTGGCGTCTAATTGCACCGTTAGCAGTAATTTTTTTGGTTTCCAGTACAGCTGTCAGTAAGTCTTCTGGTAAATTGAGTTTGTTAAGCTTTTCTCTAGAAAGCTCAGATAGCTTAACCCCTAAAGCCTGTTGAGCATCTGCTTCGGCTTTTAGTTTAGTTTTACTCGTAGGTAAGTCTGCATCTAAAGTTGCATCGTTACTTAATTCTATATCTTTAGTTGTCTTTTTAGGTTTCATGCTGATGTATTATAGCAGTTATGCAGTTAAGTGATAAAAGTACATTTTTTTCAGTAGAAAGCGTTATGTCAGATTCTGGGTTTAGTTATACATTAGATGAAATTAAGCAAATGTCGGAAGACGTGCTTAAAGTGGCCAAAAACCTTGGTGCGAGCCAAGCTGAGGCAGAGCTTAGCTTAAGTATTGGGCAAAGCGTTTCTGTTCGGATGAAAGAGGTTGAGCACATTGAATATAACCGTGATAAAGGCATGTCGGTCACGGTTTATTTTGGTAAGCAAAAAGGTCACGCCAGCACTTCAGATTTAACACCTCAAGCCTTGAAAGATACGGTTGCCGCGGCCTGTAATATTGCTAAATATACCGCAAAAGATGATTTCTGCGGACTTGCAGATGCCGAGATGATGGCTAAAGAAATTCCTGATTTGGATCTACATCACCCATGGCAACTGACTGTGGATGAGGCCGCCTTGCTGGCTCAGCAATGTGAAGAAGCAGCATTAGCAGTAGATGCGCGGATTAACAATTCAGAAGGTGCGAGTGTTTCAACTGGGACGGGTTTCTTTGCCTATAGCAATAGTCACGGTTTTACTGGTGGTTACCCAAGTTCACGTCATGGCATTAGTTGTTCAGTGATTGCTGAATCAGGCGATAGTATGCAGCGCGATTATTGGTATGCGACTGCACGTGCTGCAGCAGACTTGCAATCGCCAGCGGAGATTGGTCGGATTGCTGGTGAGCGAACTGTAAAGCGGTTAAATTCGAAAAAAATAAAAACCTGCCAAGTGCCTGTCTTGTTTGAGGCGCCGTTGGCCAGTGGTTTGATATCCACTTTAATTAGCGCGATTTCTGGTGGTAACTTATACCGCAAATCGTCATTCTTGCTGGATAGTTTAGGCAAACAAGTCGCATCTCCTTTATTGAATATTTACGAGGATCCTTTTGTGAAAAAAGGATTGGCTAGTAGCCCATTTGATAACGAGGGGGTTGCTACCCAGCCGCGTCAGCTGGTAAAGGATGGTGTGCTGCAGGGTTATGTGCTGTCTAGTTACTCTGCTAGGAAATTAGGATTAAAAACCACTGGGAATGCTGGTGGCAATCATAATCTCATCGTCCAATCAGGCGCACTGGATTTTGGTGGTCTGCTAAAGGAAATGGGGACTGGCCTAGTAGTGACAGAGTTGCTAGGACATGGCATGAATATGGTGACAGGTGATTATTCACGTGGCGCTGCGGGTTATTGGGTTGAGAATGGTGTAATCGTACATCCAGTAGAGGAAATTACCATCGCGAGTAATATGGCAGATATGCTCAAAATGATTGTTGCTATTGGTAACGATGTACTTGTGCAAGGTTCAAAACAAGTTGGCTCTATTCTGATTGAGCGTATGACTGTGGCGTGTGAATAATCTGCTTCAGCAGATATATTCCACGGACAAGACCTTTACGGTTTAGGCGTGTGAATAATCTGCTTTCACACTTTTTCTTGGGGCTTTAGCCCCTTAGTGGAGTGTTGATACCACATAATCAGACTAGAATAACTACGGTCAAAGTCCCTGTGGTTTCAGTGTAAGAACGCGTTAGGGCTTGCCTTATGTCGGTGATAGGTTCGTAGTTTAAAGTACCTAGATAGAGATGAAAGTTGTTAACTTCATAAGCGTTGTAAATCCTGACCAAATAAAAAGCCCACACATGGTGGGCTTTTTATTTGAGTTTATTTCATTATTTTTCTTCTTCGAAGAATTCGTCTTTAATTAAATCCGTTGGTACTAAGCCATCTTGAATAAGACTTGCGCGTCTTTGTAGGTAAGCATCGCGCATGAATGCATATGGATCCAGTGATGCGTCATCGACTAAATCTTTTGCATCAAGTAGTTGGGTGCGTTTGTCGACGAACTGAGCAGCACGCAATTGGTTATGCAAGCGGATTTCACCGATATTGTGTGTGTAAGTAATAGGATCTGTTGTGGTCGTGTCTACAATCAGGCCTGTGGTGTCACGTAAGCTAGATGGACCAATAAACGGTAATACCAGGTAGGCGCCAGAACCAACGCCCCAGTAGCCTAGCGTTTGACCAAAGTCCTCTTTGTGCGCAGGGACATTATCCATACCAGCAACATCAATAAATCCGGCTAAACCGAATGTGGTATTGATGACAAAACGACCAGTTTCGCTAAATGCATTGGCAAATTTAAACTGCAACAGATTGTTCAGTATGTTTGTGATTGAGCCTAGATTGTTGAAAAAGTTACTTACACCGCTACGGATAGGTGATGGAGTGACTGTTTTATATGCAGTTGCTACTGGTTTGAATACAGCCTTGTCTGTCACGTCATTAAACTTATAAACACCACGATTAATGCTCTCTAGTGGATCTTTATTTGCCTGAGATGCGCAACCTGTAATCATCATTGCAAGTAGGCATGATGTAAATAAAGAGAATATTTTTTTATGCATTTTTATGTTTCTTATCTAATGACATTTTCGAATGTAGGGAGATTATACCAACTAATTTGCAACTAAATAAGGATTGCTACACATACCGATTGTTAAGGTTTGTAAATTAAACCATTTGTTACATTTTTGCAACACATACTCAATCGAAGATTTGAGTTGTTTGAACACCATCAATAACGATTATATCCATATATTTTTGAGTTAAAGTTTTTGAAATCGCTATTTAAAAATCGCTAGTTAAGTAGTGCTGTTTTTATATAGAGCTAAAGCCAGTTCGCGTTGCGTTGCGTGGTCAACGATCGGTGATGGGTAGTGTTGTCCTATGATAGTGTTAATGCTTAACTGACGTTGTGCAGGCATTAGCCATGGCGCATGAATTTCCTTGTCGTTACAATTAGCTAGTTCAGTGACATATTTGCGAATAAATTTACCATTTGCATCAAAGCGCTCGCTTTGCGTGACTGGATTAAAAATTCTAAACCAAGGTTGTGCATCACACCCCGTGGATGCTGCCCATTGCCATCCGCCATTGTTTGCGCTGAAATCAAAATCAATCAGCTTTTCTGCGAAGTAACGTTCGCCCCATCTCCAGTCGATTAACAAGTCTTTCACTAAAAAGCTGGCTGCGACCATCCTTAAGCGATTATGCATAAAGCCAGTCGTGTTGAGTTGGCGCATGGCAGCGTCTACTATTGGGTAGCCTGTTCTTCCCTCACACCAGGCGGAAAATAGTGTGGTTGAGTTAGGGAACGGAATAGCTTCGAACTCTGGTTTAAATGCTTTTCCTGCTTCTAATTGCTGGTTGTGATGCAGAATCTGGAAGTAAAAATCACGCCAGATTAGTTCTGATAGCCAAGTTTCTGCACCAAAGCCACCTATTTGCATGGCAGTTCTTGCCAGTTGTCGGATTGAAATCGTGCCAAAACGTAAATGCACAGATAAGTAAGATACACCTTTTACGGCAGGAAAATCGCGTGCTTCTTTGTAATGTTGAATACGCTCAATAAAGTCGTTAAACAGCGTGGCGCCACCGCTTATCCCGGTTGGCAGGCGCATACTGGACAAATTGGTACGTTGAAACCCCAGTGACTCTAAGCTAGGCATTGCCTGTGGCTGAGTTTTGGCGAGATTGTTTAGATAAAGATCGACTGGGTAAGGTTTAAGGTAAAAGTCATTAACCTTTTTCAGCCACATATTTTTGTAAGGTGTAAATACGCTGTATGGCTTGTTTGCCATCGTCAGGACTTCATCTTTTTCAAAAATGACTTGGTCTTTGTAATGATGAAAATCAATACTTTGGCTTTGCAGTTGAAGTGCAACCTCACTGTCACGTTTAATCGCGCTTGGCTCATAATCGTGATTAGTCATTACTGCCTGTACTGCTAATGTGCGCGCTAGCTTGGGTATCTCTTGTTGCGCGTGACCATGCACAACGATTAAATCCCCTCCGTGTTGCTGGAGTGATGCTTTTAGTTCGTTGACACTTTCCCAAATAAACTCAACGCGGCGGTCTGCTTTATCTGAGAGATTGTTCAGAATTGCGGTATCAAATACGAAGACGCAATACACTTGTTGTGAGGTTTTCAATGCATAGTATAGCGCCGCATGGTCATAGTCGCGCAAGTCGCGGCGGAACCAGACTAAGGATTTTGAGTATTGCATAAAGGGATTTCAATTCATTAAATTAAGATGATTTTACCTCCACTTGTATTGTTATTGTGCATTGATGTTAACGTGTGATTCAACTTTCCTTAACTTCTGGCGCCCATCATGTATTTCCCTTGCATGACGGGTGCATTATCATTACTGGCGGGGGTAAGTAGTCCGAGTAGTAATTGCAGATCTAACGATAAAAGAATTAACTCCTCATCTCCTAAGGCATCGACCTGTTCAAAAACCTGAGTTGCATATTGACGGTCTTTAATCAGTTTTGCTGGGTTAACTGCGCCGACTACTTTTCTTGCGGCTACAGAAAACTTTGACAATACAACTAAGCATTGATTATCCATGATGACTCCCAGATATTTTTTCTAAAAAAGTGCTGATTAGTGACTAATGCAACTAAATGGTGCATTTGTCAGTTAATTTAGGCACTTATCTTCTTGATATCATTAGAATAAGCATTAAGCATGCCAAAGGTTTTTATTCGCGGTGGTAAGGATGATTTTGAATGACGGTATGCGCACGGTAAAGCTGCTCACAAAGTAGTACGCGCACAAATGCATGCGGTAGGGTGAGTTTAGATAACCCCCATAGCCAGTTGGCTTGTTGTTTGAGGCTGGCATGGATGCCATCGGCCCCACCCACCACAATGCTAATGTCCTTACCCAGAGATTGCCAGAATTGCATTTTTTCGGCGAGTTGTAATGTGGTGACCTCTTGTCCGCGCTCATCACAGACCACTAAGAAGTCTTTGCCTGCGGCTTCTAAAATCCGCTTGGCTTCAGCTTCTTGCACGGTGGCGCTATTTTTGCCATCCGCGCGTTTATCGGGTTTGATTTCAATAATCTCTATGCTGAGCTCACGTGGCATGCGCTTGATGTACTCTGCGCATGCGGTTTCTACCCAGCTTGGCATCTTGTGACCAACAGAAATAATGCGGAGTTTCAAGTGGTGAGATCGAATATGTCAAGAATATCACCCTGCTGGTGCAGGGTGAATGGTTGTCACTTAAACTGGTGTAATGTGGCCGCGGCGTGCTTCTGCTTCGCCCCATAGTTGCTCAAGGTTATAGTAAGCGCGTGTAGCTGGTACCATAATATGTACTACGATATCATCTAAGTCTACTAGCACCCATTCGCCTTCTTTTTCGCCTTCAGTACCGCGAATCGCAAAGCCTTTTTCTTTGATTTTTTCTCTTACATTATCTGCAAT
>CAZZDN010000104.1:0-6177 GCA_964652655.1 uncultured Methylotenera sp. | reverse complement strand
GCAGGAAAAATGTGTGACACGTCCTGTTCGTGTAATGTATGGATTTCCATCATTAATATTCACTGTGGTTGATTTATAAAGATTTGAAGTACGATTAATATCTTTGTGATAATCATAATCTGAGAGTGTTAACTGCCAATCGAAAAATCCCTTAGTATTAGACTTTAGGTCTAAAGCCTGCATCGTATGTAAAGATTCCGCTTTACCTGGACTCATTCCTGACACTTTATAAACCACATCGTCGACACGTACATTTTGGTTATAAACAGAATTGCCTGCCGCATCTTTGATATAACTCTCAACGTCCGTCCTACTATTCATATCCCAAACACCCAAAGTGTAAGCTAGCTTTACATCTGGATTAATATCGTAACTTGCTTTTAATTTGACATTAGTCTGCTTTGTAATATCAATGCTGTTCGCGCCAAATATCAAACGACTCTCATTTTTTTCGTTCAAATCTTTATGAGTTCCAGAAACAGTTATTGGGTTATTACAATTAGTCGGAGGGTTTGGAGGACTAGCGCTACAGGCAGCGGATGCCGTTGAAAAATTCATCGGTTGCCCCTCATTTTCCAAATAATCAGCACCTATCCAAAATGAAAAATCATTCACTTTATTGCCAACAGAAGCTGTTAAGTGACTACCTTGATAACTCTCATCGGTACCATATAGTTTAAAATTCTGCATAAAAGTCTGTGCACTTACATGTGCCTCGAGCTTTTCTGGCATACGTGTCGCAATGCTCATCACACCGCCAAACGAATTACCTGCATACAACGCCGAAAATGGCCCATACATCATGCTGATGCTCTCGATTTCTTCAGGACTCACCATGCCCCATCGCGGTGGGAACGCAAATGAGTTGCCAAGCAAATTTGAGAGTAGCACCCCATCTGCATACAACATACTTTGTGCGCTAGATAACGTACCAATGGTGCGAGTAGCGATGATGCCATTACGATCACCAATAAAACGCTCACGCACCTGAATGCTAGGAAGATACTTTAGGGTTTGTGCAGGTGTCGCTGCATTAATATTTTCTTCAATTTGTTTTTTATCAAAGGTCTCTACAGTAGCAGGGTGTTTACTGATTCGACTATCAATCATTGGGGCACGCACTTCAATCGTTTCCAAGTCGAGCGCTTCGTTATGCTCAGCAAAGGATGGTGTACTAAATGTTACTGCAATCACTGCATAAATCAACTTAACACGCATTGTAAACCCCTGATTAATATAGACTGATTCCTATGCTTCTTAGTTAGCATCAATGTAAGATTAATGGATTACAGCAATCGCTTTCGTACTTACATCATGACAAATTAGCAGTATATTTTAGATAGCCATGTTAAGTAATGTGACGAATTGTCGCAGGTGTGCGCATCAATATCCGCGACAATTTGACGCAATGCAATTTAATCATCAACACGTATAATAACTAGCTAATGAACGCAAACTTTCCATCGATAGAAAATCCTACACGCCGTAACCTACAGCGCTTATTTTTACTGCGTAGTGTCATGGTCGCTTTCATGCTGGCGGCAACGCTGACTTTGTTTTACCTCAATATCCCGCTGCCCAAAATGCCTATCGCATTTGCAGTAGGTGGCATGCTGCTACTCAACCTGATGACTTTGTTGCGATTGCAGAAATTTAGCAATGTCACTGACCAAGAGTTACTGTTTCAACTTTTGGGTGATTTGTTAGCGCTCACCGTACTGTTCTACTTTACTGGCGGCTATAGCAATCCGTTAGTTTGGATGTACTTATTGCCGCTTACGGTTGCCGCTGTGGCCTTAAAACGTGAATATGCATGGTTGCTCGCAGCCATAGCGGTCAGTTGCTACTCAGGGCTGGTGTTTTATTACGTACCCCTATCCCATCTACACATGCACTACTTAGCAGGTAAATCCTTAGATATTCACTTAGTCGGCATGTGGCTTGGCTTTGTTGTCAGCGCAGGCATTATTGCTTTTTTTGTGACAAAGATTGGCCAAAGCTTGCGTGATTACGACCAATTGATTGCTTCTATACGAGAAAAATCACTAGAAAGTGAGCGCGCACTATCACTAGGAACCCTTGCAGCAAGTGCAGCGCATGAGTTAGGCACCCCACTAGCCACAATGGCTGTGATTAGTAAAGAGTTAGCGCAAGACCTTTCAAACCAACCAGATCAGTTACAGCAACTAGCCGTCATCCGCACCCAAATCGAACGCTGTAAGGAAATATTATCTTCAATCACACACAACGCTGGCCAAAGCCGAGCTGATGCTGGTCATGGACTCACATTGCATCAATTTCTGCAAGAAGCGATTCAACGCTGGCGGGATACTCGCCCTGCAACAGAGCTCGTCACCGAGTTTAATAATGCAAGTCAAGACGCGCTCATTTTCACAGACAGAACACTGAGCCAGGCAATCCAGAATTTATTAGATAACGCAGCGGACGCTTCTCCTGAACGCGTGATACTCAAAGCCAATTGGGACGATGATCGCTTGCATTTAGAAATTAGAGACTTTGGAATTGGACTCAGTGACGAAGTCAAAAAGCAACTCGGCACACCATTTTTCAGCTCAAAAAATGGCAATGGCATGGGCTTAGGGGTCTACCTCACTGAAATCATTCTCGCCAAATTTGGTGGCACACTTCATTTAAGTAATCACAATGAAGGTGGCGTTCTGACGAGTGTGCGACTACCTCTTAAAAAACTACGTATCGCTCACCAAGGACAGTACCATGAGTGAACACAACGCCGATATTAGAAACAGCGATGAGCAACCGACACTGTTGCTAGTTGATGATGATGATGCATTTTTAAATGCTCTTGCCGTGGCAATGCGTAAACGTGGATTCCTAGTGTCTCTTGCTAATAGTGCAGAGTCCGCTTTTGAGTTGGCGCAATCTGATCCACCGGAGTTTGCTGTGGTTGATTTAAAAATGTCGGGCAACTCAGGTTTAGTGTTAGTCAGACAACTTGCAAACCTTCAAGCTGGAACTAAAATTGTGATCCTAACCGGCTATGCTAGCATCGCTACCGCAGTTGAGGCGATTAAGTTAGGTGCTACGCACTATTTGGCGAAACCTGTCGATGCAGACGAAATTGTCGCAGCGTTTTCTAAACAAACTGGGAATGAAGCCGTTGAGTTATCGCACAATCCGTTATCAGTTGATCGCTTAGAATGGGAACACATTCAGCGTGTATTAGTAGAGAATGACGGCAATATCTCTGCGACAGCACGCAGTCTCAATATGCATAGGCGCACGCTACAAAGAAAACTAGGGAAAAAGCCGAGCATTAACCCGACAATTGTCTAGGTCTCAGTTTTATTTCGAGTTTAATCTTGGTGTTTAATCTTGGTGTTTAATCTTGGTGTTTAATCTTGGTGTTTAATCTTGGGGGTTAAACCAAAGACAGTTTCGGCTGATAGCGAGAAGTTTAATCATCGCTAAACCGCTCTTCTTTCCATGGGTCAGCATCATTATGGTAGCCACGCACTTCCCAAAAACCAGGGCGATCAAACGCATGTAGCTCAATCGCTTTCAGCCATTTAGCGCCCTTCCATGCATAACGTTTAGGCACCACAATACGAACAGGACCACCATGCGCCTGCGTTAAGGGAGCGCCTAATACGCTATGTGCAATGATAACGTCGTCATCTAACAAAGCATCTAATGGTAAATTAGTGGTATAGCCGTCATAGCCGTGCAAGGTTACATACTTTGCCGTTGGTAGTGGCTCTGTCATAGCAATAAGATCCCGCGCCAGCACACCCTGCCAATTCATATCTAACTGACTCCAGCGTGTTACACAATGAAAATCAGAAACGTCTGTGATTTGATTCATTGCTTGAAACTGGGCCCAGTCAATAGTCAGCTCTTTGCCTACTAGGCCATATATCTGAAGACGCCAATTCTCGATTGTTACATCAGGGCGAATGCCTAAATCTAGTGTCGGAAAATTTTTGACCTCGGTTTGGCCAGCTGGAATTCGCTCATTTGCATTGACTTTACCTGGCTTCGCGCCACGCGTAGCTAATGCAATTTTGCCTTCGATAAGCTTTTTCCAATCTGGCATAACGTTATTCCGAGATTAATTTTAAAAATTGAGAATATTATTTATGGCACTTTTTACTATACTTTTTACGACGTTTTCGACTTTTTGAAACTATCAACCAGCAATAAACCTACCCCTATACAAATCGCACTATCGGCCACATTGAATGCAGGCCAATACAGATGATCAATATGAAAAAACAAAAAGTCGACCACATAGCCCAACGTCAACCTATCGTACAAATTACCAACTGCACCACCTAAGACTAAGGCTAAACCTAAGCTAAATAGTTTCTCTTGATGATGTTTTTTAATCAAATAAGTAATCACAATCGCAGCGATAGTGGTTACCGCTGTAAAAAACCACTTCTGCCAGCCACCAGCATTCGCTAAAAAACTAAATGCGGCACCTTCATTATGAAAACGCACCAAATCAAAAAAACTGGTCATGGGTAAATGCTCACCGTATACAAAGGCACGCTGAATCAAAGATTTGGTATATAAATCCAGAGCAACCACAACGGCGCTGAGCGCAAACCACTTACGCATGTGAGCGCACCTCACCTTTACCAAACAAATTACTTACGCAGCGCCCACAAATATGCGGATGTGCAGCATCAGCACCCACGTCTGCACGGTAATGCCAGCAACGGTCGCATTTCAAGTGCGCACTTGGCGTTACTTGTACTTCCAGCGACCCTGCACGTTGATGCAGTGATGCACGAGAAGTAATTAATACAAAACGCAAGTCATCCTTCAAACGACTCAATGCATCAAAGGTAGCACCATCAGCAAAAATATCCAGCTCAGATTGCAGAGACGAGCCTACCAAGCTAGCAGCGCGTTTTTCTTCTATCGCTTTATTTGCGAGTGCGCGTACTTCCAGCACTGTTTGCCATGATTGAATTTCTGCATCGCTTAATCCATGTGCTGGCAAGCTATACCAGAGCTCTTCAAATACCGTTTTATCCGCATCCAGGCCTAATGTTTGCCAGATTTCATCCGCAGTAAAGCTCAAAATCGGGGCCATCAGGCGCATCATGGTATGGGTAATATGATGCAAAGTGCTCTGAGCCGCACGGCGCGCGTGTGAAGTTTCACCAGTGGTGTATAAACGGTCTTTTAGAATATCTAAGTAAAATCCACCTAAATCCTCAGAGCAGAAGCTCACAAATTTCTGTACTGCCAAGTGGAACTCATAACGGTCATAATCCGCCAGTATCTCTGTCTGCAACTTGTCGGTCAGGTGCAAGGCATAACGGTCAATTTCTAACCATTCGCTCACTGGTAGCAAATCTTTACCGGCATCAAAGTCAGCTAAATTGGCCAATAGGAAGCGTAAAGTGTTACGAATTCGTCTATAACTCTCAGCAACTCGTTTTAAGATTTCATCTGAAATAGTCAGTTCACCTGAGTAATCAGTCGATGCCACCCACAAACGCAGAATATCTGCGCCATAGGTATCCATCACCTTTTGTGGTGCGACCACATTACCCTTAGATTTACTCATTTTGTGGCCACTGCCATCCACCACAAAACCATGCGTGAGCAAGGCGTTATATGGTGCTCGACCATCAATCGCACAACCCGTGAGCAAGCTGGATTGGAACCAACCGCGGTGCTGATCTGAACCTTCCAAATATAAGTCTGCCGGGAAATCCAACTCTGGCCGACGCTTCAGCACTGCAGAATGCGTACTGCCTGAGTCAAACCATACATCTAGCGTGTCGGTTACTTTCTTATATTGTTCGGCATTCTCAGGCGCATGTTTTGCCAAGAACGCGGCACCATCCAAACTAAACCAGGCTTCTACGCCGGTTTGTTCAGTCAGTAAGGCAGCTTGCTCTAAAAGTTCTGATGTTTTTGGATGCGGCTCACCGGTTTCCTTATGCACAAATAGTGGCATAGGAACGCCCCAATTACGTTGACGTGATACACACCAATCTGGGCGATTTTTAATCATGGCCTCTAACCGCGCACGACCCCAGCTCGGGAAGAACTCAGTCTCGTCTACCGCTTTGTTCGCATGCTCGCGCAATGCTTTACCATTGATGTCTTGTGCATTCATGCCGATAAACCATTGATGTGTCGCCAATTGCATCAATGGCGTTTTATGGCGCCAGC
>CAZZDN010000103.1:0-6283 GCA_964652655.1 uncultured Methylotenera sp. | reverse complement strand
CACCACCACTAAAATATGCACACCAGCTTATTGATATGCAGTCTTTTTTGCTAAATCTGATGACCTGTGCATTGCTGAGCTCTGCGCAGGTTACTCTGGCTGCCACAACGTATCGTTGTGGCAATAGCTTTCAAGACACACCTTGCGCTAATCAAATTGATCATAAAGCAGGCAAGCCTACAAAATCTGCTAATGCTAATGCAGGTACAGGCGCTACTAGTGTAGGCGCTAAAAGTGGAGATTTGTCACCATATCAGATTGATGCAGATTGCAAACAGCGTGGCGATGCCGCAAAGAAAATAATGTGGCTTCGTGAAATAGGAAAGACTAAAGAAGATCAACTGAGTAACGCCCAAGATGAGCCAACACAAGCGCTCATCCATGAAGTTTATAGTAATCGTGGCAGTTCGCTAGACGTTAAAAACAAAATTGAACAATCCTGCATGCAGCAAAAAGAGCAAGACAGGCTAGCAGAACAACTTTTATCAGCCGCAAAGAAATTGAAGCAACGTGATGGTTCAACATCCACTAAAGTGACCGAACAATCTTCAAACAGTCATCAATAAAACTACTTACCGCTTCCCATTAAATGGCTTGCATGCAGCAAGTTTATGCATAAATTGTAGCAAAAACATTTGCGCGTAATCTTTCCTCAAACGTTTCAATGTATTACTTCGGAATGATTGAAGCAAGAGATTCTGACGTAACAAGGACCCTATTCATCACATGAACATCTCCAATCCATCAAAGTTTGAACAAGCGATTGCGCAATTTGACGCATTTAATGCGCTAGACCCAAATATGGAAGAGGTTGCAGGAGAAAAGCAGCCAAAAGAACTCATCTATGCACGCAGAATGACAGAGATGCTAATGCGCTACCAAGCAGCAGCCTCTGAAACATTGTTGCTCGCAGCACGATGCCAACATATTGGCCGCTGGCAAATGCCACGTAGCGATTACCCGATGACCAAGCCTGGATACCATCAGTGGCGAAACGCACTAAAGTCGTTTCATGCAGAGACGGCACGTAATATTTTAACTGCGCTTGATTATGATGCGACGATAATCGACCAAGTGTGCGCGCTAGTAAAGAAGGAGCTACCACGGTCTAATGCTGATGCGCAAACGTTAGAAGACGTGATTGTATTAGTCTTTCTCGAACATTATCTTGCTCAGTTTGTTGCAACTCATAGCGACTATGAGGAATCAAAGTTTGTAGATATTTTGGTCAAAACCTTAATGAAGACTTCTCAACAAGCGCGCGAATATATTTTATCGATGACGTCATTACCAGTAGCACTTGCGCCGTTGGTAAAGAAATTAGCACTAGCACATTGTTAGCATAGATTGACTGTTAACCTCTGGTTAAACCCGACTTTAGGCGCTGACAGCGGGCAGATATAAAAAGCGCACTAAATCAAATTAGATTAATCGTGCGCTTTTTATCACTGGATCAAGTACTTAAATGCAACAACCCACACCAACACTATTCAGTTGAACTGATAATCAATGCTTAGCATGAATACGCACCAGTTGCTTTAGCTCAGGCACACATGAGCCACATTGTGTGCCGCATTTAAGCTTGTTCTGCAGTGTGATTAAGTCTGCCCCTAATTGAATATTGTCGATAATTTCATTTTCAGCAACATCTAAACAGTTACAAACAATCTTACCGCGGCTACGCTGGCCTGCTGGTGGTGCGCTTAGTGGAGCCAATGCCCAGCGACGTAGTTCAGGGCTAAACTCGCCCGTACCCATCACGTCTTTCAGCCAAGCTGCAGCCAAAGTTTCACCCACTAACCTGACACCAGTGACTTCAGCTTTTTTTTCGAGATTGGTTTCAACCAGAATCCGTTTACTGATCCCACGCTTAGCGTCCAGATAGTTGAGCAAAGGCGCATCGCCAGTCATGCCGAGTAGCGCATCAATCTGCTGAATCACTTGCTCATCAGGTGCTTCTGTATGTGCAGCTCTTAAAATCAGCATACCGATATGATGCTCGGTCTGACGACCAAATAAGCCACAGCTGGCGTATTCAAAATGCGATGACAAGCTTCTGATTTTATTTAACACATCTAGTTGATGAATGGTACGCATCACTGTCATGCGCCAAGGTAACGCTAACTTCTCTAGCTTGATTGCCGTGTGCTTAAGTTCTGGCTGTTTAGAGGTTTTATCAACAGTAGGCGGCATCAGTGCATTAACGCCTAAACCACTCATATATTGACTCCCCCAATGCATCGGAATAAAGGTCTGCGATGGTTTGACTTCATCTGACACTTGCGCGGGTAACACCAAACTGCCGCGTTTGTTACTGATTTTAACGATATCGCCATTGTGAATAGAACGGCGCATCATATCGTCCGCATTCATTTGAATCACAGGCTCTTCTGCATGGTTAAATAATTGAGCCACATTACCGGTACGGCTCATGCCATGCCATTGGTCACGTAAACGGCCGGTGAGTAAATGCAATGGATTACGTGCATCGGTTTTATCTGTAGTCGGTTTGTAAACAGCATTCACAAACTGCGCTTTACCATCTGGCTTTTGGAACACACCATCGCTATACAAACGGGCTTTTCCGTTAGTATCGCCTTCTTTAAAGGGCCATTGTTGCGGGCCTTGCTCATTAAGTAAAGCATAGCTCAGGCCGGTAATATCCAGGTCGCGACCCCGTGTCGTTTCACGATGCTCGTTAAAAATTTGCTCAGTAGTGGTGTAGGGGAATAAAGCACTGCCTTTCGCCAACCGTTTTTCCAGACGCTGTGCAAAATCCACCGCAATCGCCCAGTCGTGGCGCGCTTCTGCAGGCCTTGCTACAGCCGGATTGACACGTGTAATACGACGCTCAGAGTTGGTTACTGAGCCTTCTTTCTCACCCCAAGTACTGGCTGGCAATAGCACATCAGCATATTTGGCAGTTTCGGTATGACTAAAGGCATCTTGCACCACCACAAACTCAGCGTTTTCCAACGCCTCCAGCACATTATTTAGGTCTGGCATCGAGTGTGCAGGATTAGTACAAGCAATCCAGATGGCTTTAACACTCCCCTCTTTTACCGCATCAAACATCGCAATCGCTGCTTTACCTGGCGTTTCTGGCACGCTATCTACGCCCCAAAACTTAGCGATTTCAGCGCGGTGTTCAGGATTGGCTAAATCACGATGGCCGGACAACAGGTTAGCCATGCCACCTACTTCTCGCCCCCCCATTGCATTGGGCTGACCGGTCAGCGAGAATGGGCCAGCGCCTGGCTTACCAATTTGCCCAGTAGCAAGATGTAGGTTGATTAACGCTGCATTTTTTTCTGTGCCATGAACAGATTGATTTAAGCCCATGCAGTACATAGAAAGACTTGGGCCTTTGCCAAACCATTTAGCCGCAGTGATGATATCGGCTTCTTTGATACCGCAAATATCTGCCACCATTTTAGGGGTGTATTCACGTACGGTTTCTTTCACCTCTGCAAAACCGTTGGTATATTTTTCAATATAAGCTTGGTCTAACATGCCTTCCCATAGCATCACATGTAGCATGCCATTAAACAGTGCGACATCCGTACCTGGCAGGATGGCTAGATGCAAATCTGCAGCTTTAGCAGTGTCCGTCTGGCGTGGGTCTACCACTACTATTTTTAAATCAGGATTCTTTGCTTTGGCATCTTCAATCCGGCGATAAATAATCGGATGTGCAAAAGCAGTATTGGAGCCGGCAATGAACAAACACGCGGTATGATCGATGTCTTCATAACAAGCAGGTGGTGCATCTGCACCTAGTGTTGCCTTGTAGCCAGCTACGGCAGATGACATACATAAGCGCGAGTTGGTATCTACGTTGTTAGTGCCAATCAAGCCTTTAGCCAGTTTGTTAAAAACGTAATAATCTTCAGTCAGCAATTGGCCTGAAAGATAAAAGGCAACGCTATCAGGACCGTGTGTTTCAATGGTTGTTGCAAACTTCTCAACCGCTAGGTCGAGTGACTCGTCCCAGCTTGCTCGCTTACGTGGCAAATCACGATTGGTGCGTAGCTCTGGGTACAACAGGCGATTATCCAGTTTAGCTGACAAATGTAGCGTAGAACCTTTGGTACACAAGCGCCCAAAATTGGCCGGATGGCTCGGGTCACCTTTAACGTCAATAATTTTGTCGTTTTCAGAGTGAATAATCACCCCGCAGCCAACGCCACAATAACAACAAGTACTTTTAGTTTGCTTAATCAAGTCAATTACTCTTTTAATTCTAAATAAACTACGCCATCTTCGATCTTAGTATTAAAACATGCAGTTTCACCTACATCCGGCTCATCAGCCTTGCCATCTACCAGGCTGATTTTCCAGCTATGTAATGGGCAAGCGATTCTGTCACCGTACACAATACCTTCTGATAATGGGCCACCTTTGTGTGGACAGCTATTATTCACAGCGTAGATACGGTCGTCTTCTAAACGGAATACGCCGATATCAACGTCTTTGCTGCGCACTACGCGTGCACCTAATTTAGGGATTTCCTCAAGAGGTGCAACTTTTACCCAATTACTCATTTTAGTCCTACCTTTATATCAAGTTGAATCATGAAACAGCTAATAAATAAATCAATAAAAAATTCAGGATAAGCGAAAATATCGCTATCCATTGCCACTTAACTAACCTAGCGCGTGCAATCAAGGGTGTGCGTGCCGGTGGCAAAATGGGCTTTAATTCACCATGCTCTAAAGCGATCAACATTTCTTCAGCTGTTTCAAAACGCTGCTTAGGATCAGTTGCAATGGCTTTTAATACTATATTCTCTAACCAGTACGGAATGTCTGGACGGTATCTGGTTGGCGCAGTTGGGTTGCCAAATTTTGGATTCTGAAAAGGCTCTATTTCGCCATGCGGGTACTTACGTGTCAGTAAGTGGTAAAGCGTAACACCTGCGGCATAGATATCACTTTGTGGCGTTGCGACCTCGCCTTCAAATAACTCTGGCGCCATATAACTAGGGGTGCCTGGGTTTTGAACGACGTCTGATTTGTTTGTTTGCATACTTAACGCAACACCAAGATCAAGAATGCGTAAGCGCTGATCGCTTCCTTGATGCACATTAGCAGGTTTGATATCACGGTGTACGATATTTAAACGATGCAGAGCACCAATGCCTCGCATCATATCAATACCGACTTTAAGAATGCCTGCTATTGTGAAATGGTGGCCGCTATCCAGACGTTGCTGTAAAGTCGCACCTTCATGCCAGCTCATCACATAGTAAAGTTTGCTACGTTTTTCTACTGAAACAGGGAACACTTGTGGCACATATTGAGAAACAACACGCTTGGCTAGCCACTCTTCATTCAGCAATCCATTAAAGCTCTCGGTATCTGTCCCTAATGCAGGCTGTAAAGTCTTTAACACGAAGAACTGCTTAGTCGTTGTATGCCTTACTTTATACAATAAACTGGCACGTGACTCATACATTAGTTCAAGCACTTCAAAGTCATCAATAAAGTCACCAACACTTAACTTTTCAGGGACTGAAAGGTGCTTACCACCCGCTAACAGTTCAGATAACGTATCTTCTCCTAAAGCGGTTACTCTGACGACCACTGCAGTCGAGTTATCTTGACTACCTTTTTCAATCGCAGTTTTGGTGAGGTGATCACAAATCATTTGCGGGTTATTGTACAAACCCAGCAATTTGTGAATACCCTGCTCACCAACGCTATCCCAGACGCCGTCACTCATTAGGGCAAAGATATCGCCTTCTTGTAGCGCACCGTCAAAAAAGTCTACTTCTAAATGACGATCTAGCCCAACTGCACGCTTTAGCACGTGGCGCATATCTGGTCTATCCCACACATGGTCTGTGGTGAGTTGCTTTAATACGCCATTCCGAAGTAGGTAGATACGTGTGTCACCAACATGTGCCGCATAATAACGCTGCCCACGCAACACAAGTAATGACAGTGTGGTTGCCATGCCAATCATGTCGCTATTCGCATTGGCTTGTGCAATTAGCCAGCGGTTTGCGGCAGTTAGCACTTTATCTAAAGAAGAAAGTGGCTCCCAAGTATCGGGTGTCGCATAGTAATCTGTGGTGACGGTGCGCACCGTCATTTCAGAAGCTTCACCGCCACCTGCGTTACCGCTGACACCATCAGCAATTGCAAACATCGCACCTTTCACAGTGAGTTGCTCGCCGGATGGCGTCACCACCCCAACATAATCTTCATTACGTGTTCTAGGTCCGACAAGACTAGATTGGCCTACAGTAAATTGAAGTGACATACAAATAGTGACATAG
>CAZZDN010000102.1:3171-6356 GCA_964652655.1 uncultured Methylotenera sp. | reverse complement strand
AGTGCCTTATGAATCTCAGCATCGTTTTCTGGGGCAATTTCAATTTCCATCAAAAACCTGTCGCGAGCCGCACCCGGTAATTCAAAGGTTTCTTCTTTTTCAACGGCATTTCTATCTGCAAACACTTGTAAATGTGGAAATTGATATTCTCGGTTAAATGCACTTACCGAGCGCTCTGCCATGATGCGTAGTAATAGTGAATGTACTTGTGGACGAGCGCGGTTAATCTCGTTGAAAAAAAAGACAGATAAGTTTTCACCTTGCATTAATAATGGCCCAGGCTCTACTTTTGGCTTACCTTCACTACTAATGTAAGTGTGGTATATCAAATCCTGCGGCATTAAATCAATCGTGCCTTCAATACGTTGATATCCGCCACCAATCCCTCTTGCCGCAGCTCTTAGTAATGTTGTTTTACCTACGCCAACGTTACCTTCAAGTAAAACATGGCCACGTGAAAAAATAGAAATAATCAATAAACGTATTGCTGGTTTTAAGCCTAAAATCACATGGTTTAGCTCTTTTTCTAATGCAAGTGCGTGATCACGCCATGCTTGCAAGGTTGCCTCTGACATAGCACTCCTTAAATTATTTTATAATTTAAACTGTGGCAAGTTTAAAACTGCCCCAATAGATTTAAGCGCTATTAGAATCTTCAGAAGAGGTGCTTGGATAGGGAAGTTTTCCCGACTTATTTAAATTGCTTAATTTTTATGGAGAAAGCGTTTAATGTAGGTTGATGAACTGAGCGTGTATTAAAAATAACGTCTTATACATGAAGGGATAAAATCCCGAGTTTAAAGTGGTATTAATCCCTAGGGTAACTATCTTTGAAGTTGCTAAACTGGCGTCCAGTTAATCTCCAAATTAGCTAGATAAGTACCTCTCATGCCATGTAGCCAAAAACTACATGGCTTTTTTTATAGTTCGGGAGTTTCTCCTGTATCTGTTTTTCAAAATCTCATTAAAATGCCTCATTAAAATAATTTTCCCCTTAAATTTTCATCTTCAATTATGAATCTCAAACTCAGACTCAACCTCATCATCACAGCTTTACTACTATTGGTGATGTTGATTGGTGCATTGTTGATGATTCGTAATGCGCGAGATGATGTGCGTGCCGAGGTGGAATCAACCGCGCTGTTAGCGTTACATTTGTTAGATGCTGAAATCCTGCATTACACCTCAGACTATATATGGTTAAACGGCGTGAATCCAAATCGTGCCTCAATTTTTAGGTTACAAAGTTTGGAGAATGTGCGTCATTTGCGTATAGATTTTTTTGATGCACGAGGCAATCTAAGAGATAGTAACCGCCCTGTAACCAAAACAGACGAATGGCCTGCTCCACTTTGGTTTGTGAATGCAATGGATGCTGTTTCTGAAACAATGCCCCCAATTAAAAGACAAATCTTTGCAAATGGTCGCGTCTTAGGCGAGCTAGTGGTTACCCCTGATCCATCCTATGAAATTGCAGAAATATGGAACGACATATTGGGGATATTGATGTTGGTATCCATCTTTTTTGTTGTAGTAAACGCAATGATTTATTGGGCAGTTGGGCGTGCACTTCGCCCAGTGAATCGAGTGTTATTTGCTTTATCAGAGCTGGAGCGAGGTAATTTAGATTCACGTTTGCCAAGTTTCACATTACCTGAACTGACCGAAATCAGTCATAAATTTAATGCAATGGCAGAAACCTTACAAAACAGCATTAAAAATAACCACCAGTTAACCCAGCAAATGATTAGTTTGCAAGAAGATGAAAGAAAAAATCTTGCTCGTGATTTGCATGATGAAGTTGGTCAGCATTTAACGGCGATTCATATTGATGCCTCTACAATTTTACATGCCAAGACAATCAATGATGCGCGCGAAAGCGCAAAAGCAATTGATATTGTTGCAAGGCAAATGATGAATATCGTTCACGGCATGTTGCAACGCTTAAGGCCGGGTAGCCTAGATGAGTTAGGGCTTAAAGCCGCCGTGCAAGATTTAGTTGATACTTGGTTACAAAGAAATAGTAGTACGACTGTAGATGTGTCTCTTTCTGGCGACTTTGTCGGCGTAGACGAAACGGTTGCTATTGCCGTTTACCGTATTGTGCAAGAGTGTTTAACCAATATTGCACGGCATTCAGGCGCTAACAAAGTCATGATTGATCTACATCGCAAGTCTGATCAACTAGTGTTGCAGCTTGTAGATAATGGACACGGATTTGATCCAAAATTAGTTTCATCTGGGTTTGGCGTTGCTGGCATGCGGGAGCGTGTGCAAGGGCTGGGTGGACATTTTGAACTCAACAGCAGTATTGGTTGCGGTGTGCAAATACAAGCAAGCTTACCGTTTAAAAAGAAAGTAATGCAATGAGTATAGGGATTCGTATTGTACTAGTAGACGATCATGCGGTAGTTCGTTCTGGCTTAAGGCGTTTGTTAGAGCAAAACACAGGAATGCAAGTCATCGCGGAGGCTGATAGTGGCGAGCAGGCATATCAATTGTATGGCGAGCATTTGCCTGATGTTTTGGTGATGGATATGTCGATGCCTGGGATGGGTGGCTTAGAGTCCCTCAGAAGAATTTTGACACGTTATCCATCCGCCCGTGTCGTCATTTTCTCGATGCATGAGAATGCTGCATTTGCTTCTCAGGCGTTATCTGCTGGTGCGCGCTGTTATGTTGCAAAGTCTGGTGCTGCGGATGATTTGGTGCGTGCAGTAAAAGAGGCGTTTGCTGGACGAGGTTATTTAAGTCCATCCGTTGCACAAAATATCGTTTTACAGTCGATGTCAGGCGGCGAAGACCCAACACAGCGCTTATCTGCGAGAGAGTTTGAAGTATTCCGTATGCTAGCTGAGGGCAGTAATGTTGAAGATATCGCGCTCACACTCAAAATTAGCCAAAAAACAGTAGCAAACTACCAAACTTTATTAAAGCAAAAACTAGGAATAACCAGCCCAGTAGAGTTGGTGAGATTGGCGATGCGTCACGGCGTGATCGAAAGTTAGGTGAAGTGCACTCATGTTCTGCAAGCTGACCTACCTAGCGATATGATACCTCCATGCTATGAAACTTCTAGTAATGAAACTCTTAGCCATGAAACTCCAAGCTAAAGGCACTGTAAAAGACCAATCCTAGAAAAGACAAAATCCTAGAAAAGACAAAATCCAGAAACTACTACAACC
>CAZZDN010000102.1:0-3071 GCA_964652655.1 uncultured Methylotenera sp. | reverse complement strand
AATCCTAGAAAAGACAAAATCCTAGAAAAGACAAAATCCAGAAACTACTACAACCCCAACACTAAGTTGCACTATCACTCATTTTTTTAGATTTACTTTTTCTCGTCACCTTAATTTTTTATAAGGATGTTTTATGAATAAATCTTCTACGTTACGTCAATTACCTTTGATATTACTTTTTTTGCTATCTAGCAATCACGCTTTTGCTGGATTTGACGAAGGTAAGGCCGCGATGTTAAGCCATGATTACACCAAAGCGATGCAAGAGTTTTTGCCACTCGCGAAAAGTGGTGATGCTAAATCCCAACATATTGTTGGCATGATGTATGACGAAGGGCAGGGGGTAAAACAAAGTTACACAGAAGCGGCGGCTTGGTATGAAAAAGCTGGTTTGCAAGGGGATTTAGACTCTCAATACAATTTGGGGGTGATGTATGCACAAGGGCAAGGGGTAGCAAGAAATGATGAAAAAGCGGCCACATGGTTTAATAAAGCCGCAGAAAAAGGACATGTGCTTTCTCAATTTGCCTTAGGACGAATCTACACGATTGGTCGAGGCGTTAAGCAAGACGATAAAACAGCCGCAAAGTGGTATCGCAAAGCTGCTGAACAAAATCATTTTAAAGCGCAGCTAGTGTATGGACAGATATGTGCTGAAGGTAGAGGCGTTGCTAAAAATGAAAAAGAAGCTGCAAAATGGATACAAAAATCTGCCGAGCAAGGTCACATGAAGGCGCAATACGCCCTTGCACAAATGTATAGGGATGGTCGTGGTGTGGCAAAAAATCATGCACTTTCTTATGCGTTGTTTGATGTTGCAGGGCGTGATGGGCATGGTGCCGCAATGCAGGAACGTGATGCGCTATTAAAGACAGCAACGCCGGAGCAGATTGCGCAAGGTAAATTACTCGCTTCTCAGTGGGTTAAAGCTAGCCCGATTGTGATATCAGAAGCTAACTTATTGAAATAAAAGTAATTTATATTAAAATGCTATCGTCAAAGGGCCATCGAGAGATGGCCTTTTTTTATTTTTATATCCCGAACGATGCAGGATTTTATCCCGACCATCAGCAGGAACTCTTCTCATGTAGTGCAACCTTTCTTTGCCTATAGTGCTAACACGTAATCAACATGTAACTAGATGTAACGTGTTGGGTATGCAGTAGTTCCTAATAACCGAATCAATGGGGGATGTATGAAACAACCAAACTTTACATTACGCTCAGGTTTACTTGCGCTAGGTGCTTTGGCATTTATGGGCATGGTGGGCCAAGCGTCTGCAAATGAGGAAATCATCAAACGCAGTAAAGATCATAATATGTGGGCAGCACCAGGCCAAAACTTGGCATTGCATCGCCATAGCCAGCTAAAAGATATCAATACTAAAAACGTAAAAGATCTACAAATGATCTGGTCACAATCTTCAGGCACATTGCGCGGCCATGAAGGTCAGCCAGTAGTGGTAGAGCATAATGGTAAAACCATGATGTACATGGTTTCAGGCTGGCCAAATATTGTACAGGCACTAGATTTGAGTGACCCTGATCATCCAAAACAAATTTGGAACTACACTAAAAAAACAGACCGTGATGAATCAGCAGTACCACGTGCTTGTTGCGATACGATTAACCGTGGTTTGAACTATGCAGATGGTAAAGTGGTTTTCCATACATTGGATGGCTTTTTAATTGCGCTTGATGCTTCTACAGGTAAAGAGGTTTGGGTGACTAAACATGCGTTCCCAGAAAAAGGTGAAACACATTCAGGCCCTGCAATGGTGGCTGAAGGTTTAGTGGTCGCTGGTTTTGGTGGTGATGAGTTCGCTGCGCGTGGCCGTACAGTCGCTTATGATTTAAAAACAGGTAAAGAAGTTTGGAAATGCCATAGTACAGGTTCAGATAAAGACCTATGTATGACCCCTGAAACCAATAAAGCTAACCCACACTATGGTTTATTTGGCCAAAACACTGGTTTAACTTACCCAGGTGACGAGTGGAAAATTGGTGGTGGCGCTCCTTGGGCATGGTTTAGCTATGATCCAAAATTACGCATTATGTACGCAGGTACAGGTAACCCAGGTCACTGGTCACCTGCTTACCGTTGCGGTGAGACAGGTGCAAATCTGACCCATGAAAAATGTAATACGGTTGACCCAAAAACCAATGTTGGTAAATACGATAATAAATGGTCTATGACTATTATGGCGCGTAAGATCGACACGGGTGAGATGGTTTGGGCGTATCAAAAAACACCATTTGACCAATGGGATTACGACGGTGTGAATGAAAACATCTTAGTTGATAACCTTGTTGTTGATGGTAAGAAACATGATGCGTTAGTTAACTTTGACCGTAACGGTTTTGCTTACGTGCTAGATCGTAAAGACGGTACATTGTTACGTGCACATAAGTTCGTGACTGTAAACTGGGCTGAAAAGGTTGATTTGAAATCAGGTCGCCCTGTTAAAGTGAAAGAGCATTCACCATTTGATCGTGATGTAAATACACAGGCTTGTCCATCTGCAATGGGTGGTAAAGATCAGCAACCTGCTGCAGTGGATCCAAAAGAGCCTAACTTGTTCTATGTGCCAACAAACAACTGGTGTATGGAAGATGAGCCACAAGAGCGTACACATACTCAACAAGGCACTGTGTATGTATTTGCTAACGTGTATATGTACCCAGAAAAACCAGGTGTGACTGGTAAGTTGAAAAAATTCGACGTAGTCACTGGCAAAACTATCTGGGAAGTATCAGACCCATATCCAAACTGGAGTGGTGTGTTAGTGACAGATGGCGGCTTAGCATTCTACGGTTCATTGGGCGGTGATTTCCGTGCGGTTGATCGTAAAACAGGCAAAGTGTTATGGCAACGTAAATTGGCATCAGGCATTATCGGTAACCCAATCACTTATAAAGTTAAAGGCAAACAATACGTGTCTGTATGGACTGGTATTGGTGGCTGGATTGGTCTACCTGTGACTGCAGGCCTAGATATGGATGATAAATACGGTGCGATTGGTGCGACGGCAATGGCGAAAGCAACTGGTCTTGATAAGATTCCTCAAGGCG
>CAZZDN010000101.1:0-6563 GCA_964652655.1 uncultured Methylotenera sp. | reverse complement strand
CTTCATGCAGACTATGGATTTCTAACGTCTTCTGCACATTAAATTGCATCACCTCCATCAATTGCGCCATGAATTCTTGCCCTGTCATATTGACTATGTAAGGGCTCCACAACTCGATAGGTGTTTTATTCAGTTCGTAGGGGACTTCTACATCGTAAACTTCGTGGCATTTTGAGTTCACAAATACTCTTTTACCATTGCGGTCATAACGAATAATCGTTGCGGGTAAGTTCCGCACTAATGACAGATAAGCATTTTGCTGCTTTGTGACCTCAGACTGCAAAAACTGTCTTTCTGTAATATCACGTGCAAAGCCAACTGTACCGATCACTTCGCCATCTAACTGAACGGGCGATTTATAGGTTTCTGCCCAATAAGTTTCACCGGATTCATTTGTGATTTTCTCATTGACAGTTTTTGGCACTCCGGTCTTTAAGATTTCATTATCATCAGTCACATAGCCTTGCGCCATCTCTGTGGGGAAAAAGTCAAAGTCAGTTTTACCCTCTAAATCTTCATAATGCTTGGCGCCAACAATCTCCAAAAACTTCTGATTAGTGGCTAAAAACCGCCCAGCTTTGTCTTTCATCCAGACAATAAATGGAAAGGTATCCATCAATGCGCGTAAGTACTGTTCACGTTGCTCTGTTTCTTGATTTTGCTGTTGCTTATAAAAATCAAGATCTCGTCCAACCGCAATCACACCAATCACTTGGTTATTTTTATTTTTAATGGCTGAGAAATTGATTAAGTCGTAAATCACTCGTGAAATGCTTTTATGCTCAAAGTTAAGCAAAATTGCACAAGGCTCACCAGAGGTCAATGTTCTATTAATCGCGTCATAATAATGCGCAAACGCACGCTGGCCTTTAAGATCGAGAAAGTTTGCACCAGCTTCTTGTTTAAGATTGAGAGTGTTTAATAATACTTGATTAGCATAGACTAACTGGCCAGATGGGGAATATACCGCGATATTATCGAATGAAGTATCAAAAAGGGTTCTAAATAAAGAGGATAGCGCATGCACGTCATCAACATCATCAATAAGCATTTGTTGATTTAGCCCGCCCGATTGCAATTCTATCGTCAAACGTCACCCCCAATAGCAGAATATCAAGACACCTAAACTCAAGAACAAAGAAGATAGGCTATATGTTAGGAATAATCCTTAATTATTCATATCTAATGCTAACATTGCAGCGCCAACAATACCAGCCTGATCTCCCATCTCTGAAATACGTAATTTAACTTTACCATGTAATACTGGTATTAAGTCTTGCGATAACTGTTCCGAGAATGACGGTGCAATCAATGGCCAAGCAGCACTCACCCCTCCGCCTAATACGATATCGGTGACATCTATCGTTTTAAGCACATGTGCTAATCCTTGCGCTAAAGATTTACCCGCTAAGGCATATGCGGCAAGCGCAGCTTGATTTCCTGCTACCGCTTCACTATCAATTTCAGCGGCAGTCCGTTGCTGCTGTGTTGCCTCAAGATAACTCGTTGCAACACCTGTCGCCGATGCGTACTGCTCCATGCAACCATGGTTTCCACAGCCGCATAGTCTGCCACCCTCTTGCACAATAATGTGCCCTACTTCCATGGCCACGCCATGCATACCTTGAAATGGACGACCATTGATAATCAAACCACCACCAACGCCAGTACCTAATCCTAAGTAAATTAAATGGTTAATATTTTCAGGATGCATCGCATACTCGCCATAAGCCGCAGCGAGTGCATCATTTTCAGTGGTCACGGGTAACTGAATAAGCAAGCGCAAGTCTGCGCTCAAATCTACATCCTGCAAGCCAGGTAGATTAGGCGATTGTGAAATGACTTGTGTATGGGGGTCAATAAATCCAGGAAAACCAATGCCAACGGCAACCACTTTGGGATATTTTTCTCGCACCACATGAATGGCATTCGCAATTGTCGAGAGAATACGCCGCCACGCCTCTGATGGTGCGTCTTGATGTTGCTTGCATAAAAGAGAGAAGTCCGCCTGAAACCGCATTTCATCGATGACACGCGGTTTACTGGATCGTGTGTCTAGGGCTGCTTCCACAACCCCTAGACGCAGATTAGTACCACCTACATCAATTCCGATGAGCAACGGCATGATGATTAACGCCCACTCGCTAAGATGCCGTTACGAATCGACGTTTTTTGTTCTGTAGTTAACTGCTGCCATCCAAAACGCCAGTGCCAATTCCCCGTCACAGTGCCTGGCGTGTTCATCCGGTGCTGACCGTTCAATTCAAGAATGTCCTGCATAGGAATAATCGCCAACTGCGCTTTAGTTTGCAATGCCATTTCAATCAAATCATGAGGCATATTTGGCACATATCCATCATGATGGTTTTTAGCCAGGTAAGCATGTAGATGCCCACGTTGATGGTCATCCAAACTACTATACCAGCTTAGCGTTGTGTCATTATCATGCGTGCCGGTATACACCACACTATTCTCTGAAATATTTTGAGGCAAATAAGGATTATCGCTAGTGCCACTGAACGCGAACTGCAATATTTTCATGCCTGGGAGATGATATTTTTTTCTGAGGGCTTCAACCTCTACCGTAATAATGCCCAAATCTTCTGCAACGAGGTTAATTTCAGGTAGCGCTTGTTTAATGGCAGCGAGCAACGCATCTCCTGGCGCTAACACCCACTCTCCATTAATCGCCGTTTCCTCTGTAGATGGAATTTCCCATGCTGCCTCTAGGCCTCGGAAATGGTCAATACGCACGATATCAAACAATTCATTTTGGGTTGCCATGCGAGATACCCACCAGCCAAACCCATCGCGCTGCATAGCATCCCAATTGTAATGGGGGTTACCCCAACGCTGACCCGTTTCAGAGAAATAATCTGGCGGCACACCCGCGACTACACTTGTGGTTTTATCTGCGTTTAGTTTGAACAAATCTGAATGCGCCCATACGTCAGCACTGTCATAAGCAACAAAAATAGGAATATCACCAAACAAGGCAATATTTTTCTCAGCCGCATATTGCTTTAATGCAATCCATTGGCTAAAAAACACAAACTGTGTAAATTTAACGACGGCAATCTCGTGCGCAAGCTGAGTTTGCACTTGCTTTAAGGTTTCCTTGTCTCGGTTTTTGTAGGGTGCCGGCCAATCACTCCAGCCAGCTTCATTAAAGTGGCGTCGCAATGCCAAAAACAAAGAAAAATCATCTAGCCAGCTGGCTTGCTTTTTACAAAAACGGGTAAAGGCTTGGTGCAGTTTTTTATGTTCTGGCAAACCTTCAGACTGCTGACTGAATTTCACATAGGCTTTATCGAGTAACGCTAACTTACTGGTAATTAATCCTGCACAATCATCTTTTGTGAGCAACCCTTGTGCCTGAAGAGTTTCTAAACTAATGAAATCTGGATTGCCCGCATGCGCAGACAAACATTGATAAGGAGAATTATCTGCATGGGGCATATTGATTGGCAAGGTCTGCCAAACTTTAGCGCCTATTTCATGTAAAAAATCAATAAATCGATAAGACTCAACACCCAGATCACCTGTATAAAAAGCACTTGGTAATGAACTAATATGGAGCAACACACCTGCTTGGCGCTGATTTAAAAAAGATGCTTGCGTCTGTAACGTCATAAATACCTACTCAAATTAAGGGCATCAAAACGCAGGCAGTGCTAATTATTCCTGTCCACGTCTCATTGTGCCAGCGTTATCTGCATTGCCACCACCAACACTGATCTTTTGATACAACACGTCAGGAATTGGTTCGCCAAGCAGCGTATATAAATTAATTAAATTTCGGCGATAAAGTTGATCAAAACTGGAGACACTGTCAGATGAGTTGTAGTCTCCAAACCACCAGAACCAATCAGAACCTTCACAAATAGCTAACTGGCGCTCGATAGCCTCAAGTTGCTGCTTATTGAAAGTATTGTTAGCCAACACTTTGTCATATGTTCGCTTAGCTGCACATAACAAATCCCAAGCCAAGTTCTTATCTTTACTACCGATCCATGTACTAAAAGTGCCATAAACCCAGCTACCTGCTGCTATCTGCGGCAATACGCGTGCAGATAATCCATCATCTGCTGCATCTGCGGCTTGATACATGTCAACAATATCACTAAAAGTTGTCATCGAAATGTCAGGATGATTAGCTAAAGCCGCATACAACTCACTTAAGAAATAATAGCCATTGTATGGAAAGTATTCCCAAGCGTTCTCGCCGTCTAAAATCACACTAACAATCTTTGGAGTACTGCCATGATTATTTGCCTGAATTTGCTCCAGCGTCTGAATAAAATCATTCACCGCATCATTCGAATGCATTTTTGCGTACTCGAAACCGATTTTGTCTGATAAATGGTCATCTCTAAAGAAACACAAAATATCATTTTTACCATTGGTGACACGATATGGCTGATATAAATAATCATGCTTATCATCAGCACTAAACTGTGACTTGATTAAACTGTTGGCCAGCACGGCTTGCCCAGTTGCAGCCCAACTTAGCTGATGCTCAGCCAGTAGCGAAAGCGCAGCATGTGAAACAGCACCTTCTGCCGGCCACATACCACGCGGCGGCGCACCAAAAAAATGCTCATGCGCCTTTTTAGCCGAGAGAATATGTGAAACAGACCGGCTTTGCCCACCCATATACGCTCTACTCTCTGGTAATGGGGCATCAGGCATCGCATCTAGGGTAGATTTGAAATCTAAAAGCAAGGGTAAGATTGGATGATAGTAAGGGGTTGTAGAGATTTCGATTTGCCCAGCCTGCATGAGTGCTTTATATCTTGGGATCAAACCAGAAATAGTCTCTGCAATCACGGCATATAATTGCAAACGCTCCTCAAAAGTGAACAGCACACCTTTGGCCATTAAGGCTTGCACAACCGGGCTGGTACGACGAAGACTTTCACCACACCATGCCAAGTGATACCAAACTAATAGATCGGCTTTATATTGCCCAGACAAATAATGAAATTGATCATTAGTCATCATGGGTTCAACCAACTGATACAAATGCAACAAGCGTTGATAATGCGGGAAAGGGCTCAGCATCTTCTCATGGTGGCTTTTGAAGCAACTTTGCACAATCAAGTGGCATTCTTCGTTAGTGATATCCGTTAAGTTTTCTTTCGCTAACAATGCCAATAACGGATCACGAATTGTGTTTTGTTTAAATTGCTGAGCATAATCATCCAGCTGCTCAAGCAAGATAGGCACAAAGTTGAAGCTGACACGCGCTTTAGGGTTCACCTCAAGGTGGTAGGCCATATCGCTATAGTCTTTAATCGCGTGCAAATAGGTCCACGGCAACACATATTGATTGGTGACTAAATCTCGATAATCTGGCTGATGCATGTGCCAGTAAAGATTAAGTAATAACTTTGGACGAGCAGTATTCACTTCAACTAAAACCTTAAACAATGAAAATTAAAACTACAAACACTTCCACCAATATGCGAACACTTGGCCTACTTAATCTAGCAAGATAAGTACCATGTCATCACACTGTAGGTAATGACAAAAGAAACATTCAACTCAACAGCTAATACAAATTATAAGTATTTACACATTACTAAGTATTTATACATTAGTTAAGTGTTTACACAACGCGATATAGGTCTTGTCCAAGCATATCAGGCGTCACAAGGACAACCCCTTTTTCTGACACATAAAAACGCTCTGCATCTAAAGCCAGATCAACCCCAATTTGCATCCCCTCAGGAATCACACAACCACGGTCTACGACGACCTTTTTAAGGGTAACATTTCGATTAATCGTCGCTTTAGGTAAAATCACTGAGCCATCAATATTGGCGTAACTGTGCACACGCACGTCTGAAAACAAGACGCTATTGGTAATACATGAGCCACTGATTAAACATCCGCCAGAGACAAGTGAGTCTGTCGCTTTACCGGTTCTACCCTCATCCCTGAATACAAACTTAGCTGGTGGCAATTGTTCTTGATAAGTCCAGATTGGCCAATCTCTGTCGTAAAGATTAAGCTCAGGAATCACTTTCGTTAACTCCATATTTGCTTCCCAATAGGCATCTATCGTACCAACATCACGCCAATAGTAATTGCCGTTTTGCGCACCCACACAACTGTCAGTAAATCGATGCGCCTGAACTTTATATTTTTTTATAATGTAGGGAATAATATCGCCACCAAAATCATGGCTAGATTTAGAGTCGCCAGCATCACGAATCAGTTGTTCATATAAGAATTTCGCATTGAAGACATAAATACCCATGCTCGCGAACGCTTTAGTCGGATCATCTGGCATTGGTTTAGGATTAGCGGGCTTCTCAGCAAACTCGACTACTCTATCCGTGTCATCAACCGCTAACACACCAAAACCTTTGGCATCTTCTAATGGCACATTAATGCATGCAACCGTCATGTCAGCATTATTACGCACATGGGTTGCCAGCATCTTGCCATAATCCATCTTATAGATATGGTCACCAGCTAAAATCAATACATATTCGGCGCCGCCTTCGCGCAAAATATCGACGTTTTGATACACGGCATCGGCAGTCCCTTTATAC